>NZ_JBSGXP010000018.1:0-76495 GCF_053610105.1 Kitasatospora sp. NPDC054939
CATGAACAAGCAGTTCAAGCGCGTCAACTTCGTCGAGGAGCCCGAGACCAGCAACGGGATCGCTGGTGAGGCGCCGAGCAAGGGCTGACCTGGGACGATTCATGACCCACGATGACCCACGATGGCTCACCGTGTTTCATCCAAAACCTCCCCCCGCGCTCCCTGGGAGTGCGGGAACTCCCTGAGAACTCCCCGGGCGCTCACGCGAAACCGCCCTGCACCCCCCTTTCGGGGGGTACAGGGCGGAGCAAGAGCCAGGTAGGGTACCGAGATGTCTCCCACAACTTAGGTTACCCTGGCCTGACTCAGAGTTCCCGTCCCTCAGCGCCCGATGTAAGCGGGCACTGCGGGACGGGAGTCATCGGGCCGGCCCTCTCTGGGCGGCTATCCCCAGACCGAGTCCGCGAGGGTCGCAGTCGGCTTGGGAGTGGGCTTGGGCTCGACCGGGACGGCGCCCCAGACCGAGTCGGCCGACGGTGCGGCGGGCCCCGCGGTCGGGGCCGCCGTGATGGCGATAGCGGCGCTTGCCAGGGCGAGGCCGGCGGTGAGGACCCCAGCCGCTCGGCGGACAGTGTGCAGCACTGTTCTTCACCCCTTCCGGTGATGTGGAGGGGAGTGTTCCCCTCTGCCTGTGATCAGCATTCCGGTCGTTCATATCTGAATCAAGCGATCACACGGTATCCTCCGGACATTGCACAATTAGGCAAGGTCATACCGGATGAATCGGGACAAGAGGGATGTTTTCTGAGGGGTCGTCAGGTCGATTCTTTCCTGTTCGTGCAGTGCGCGATCTGTACCTCGGCGTCCTCTCCGGTCGCCGCACGAACCCGGAGCCCTGCCCCGAGCTGGACCAGCTGCGAGCCACCCACCTGCTCGCCCCCGATGCCGGCCGACCCGGCCACTACGTTGCGCTCGACCCGGCTGCGGCCCTACGCGACCGGCGAACCGAACTTCTGCGCGAGGTCAGCGACCTGATCGCCGAGGCTCAGATCCTCCCCGTCCAGATCGCAGACTTCGCCGCAGCCTACGAGGCGAAGCACGGACCTACCGCCGGCCAGCAGCGCGGCGGCATCGAGATCCTCACTGGCAAGGCCGGCATCAACGAGCGGCTCGAAGGGCTGGTTGGTGAGTGCAAGCGCGAGCTCCTGACGGCCCAGCAGCTCGGCCCGAGGCCGGCCGATCTGCTGGCCCTCAGCTATCAGCGCGACCTCGGCGTTCTGCGCCGCGGGGCCATGATGCGCACCATCTATCTGCCCAGCGTTCGAACGCACGCGCCGACAGCCCGATGGGCTCTCACCATGACCGAGCAGGGCGCGAAGATTCGTACAGGCAGGGCCTTCGGCCGTGCGATCGTGATCGACCGCCGCGTGGCGTTCGTTGCGGTGGTCGACCCCTGGAGTGGCGAGGAACTCACCAAGGAGCAGGCTGCCGTCGTCACGGCTCCTGCACTGGTCGCCGCCATCTCCGCGGGCTTCGAGCGGGATTGGGCTCGGGCGGAGCCGTGGGACGGGACGACGGAGGTTGCGCTACTGCCGGTGCACGTCGGCATCCTGGGGTGTCTGGCGCGGGGTCTCGACCAGGATGACGCCGCGGCCGAGCTGAGCATCTCTCGGCGGACCGTCAACAACCGGCTGGCCGAGCTTCGGCGGATTGCTGGCGCCGCCACGGTAGCCCAGCTCCTGTACTGGTGGGCGCGCCGCGAGGCGGCTACCGCTGACGCGTGATCGTCGCGGTGTAGTACCGGCCGTCCGCGTAGAAGCGAAGCTCAAAGCCGGACTCGGCGTCCAGGTAGTCCAGGACGCGCCGCTCTCCGCCTTCCCCGGCGATCATCCAGACATAGGCGTCCGCGCGGTCCGGCCGTATCGGCGCTGACCTGAGCACATTGGCGAGCGCCACGATCGCGTCGCCTAGGCGCTCGTGGTGCTCAGGCTTGATCAGGTCGGGGATGGCGAGGGTGTACAGGGTGTGCTCCCGGTCTATCCCCCCGGGCTGCGGCAGGGCGATTCTATCGAACAGGTAATCGATCAACTGGTGGCCTCGGCATACAGACTTTCGATCATGGGCACGCCAGCGTCAAGGGGTGCCGACCCCGCCCCGCCGACTACCGGACCCCCGCCAGCTGCAAGAACGTCGCGAGGTCGGGGATCGCCTCCGCTTCTTACGCCGCCAGCAGGGCGTGAGCCAGGAGCGCCTGGCCGAGATGATCGGCCGCGACCGGCAGTCCGTATCGAGCTGGGAGCGCGGCACCACACCGCCGACGCTCGACGACCTCGGGGCGATGGCGCGGGCCCTGGGTGTCGAGACGTGGCGTCTGCTGTACGGGTAGGTCCCGGCCCGGCGGGCGGCCGGGCCGGGACCGCGGATCTACTCGCCTGACGGGGGGTTCTGCGGCGGGTTGGGGTTCCCAGCCGGCGGCGGGGGCTGGCGCGGGCCGGGCGGCGGCGGGGGCGCTCCCCCGATTCCGGTCGGCTGCCCGCTTGGCTGCTGCTGCGGCATCTCCGTGTCCTCCTCCTGGGTATCCGCCGGTAGCTGGTCCGGCGGCAGCATGGTGGGGTGGGCGGGGCCCCGGGTTGGCCCACGGGTGCCGCGGCGCTGTCCGCGCCACCGGCCCTGGGCGCCGGGCGGGATGATGTGGCTCATCGTGGTGTCCTCGGTCGGTGCGGCCAGGTCGGCCGGAACCCCATCGTGGCGCGCGTCGCGGACGGCCGGGGCGGGATCGTCGGACTCCAGCCGATCGGCGTCCGGCGGGACCGGACAGTCGAGGTGCTCGACGCTCGCCGTGCAGGCCGTGATGTCCTCGATGAACCTGCCCCAGACCCGGGCGGCGCCACATCGCACGCAGGTCCCCCACTCCTCGGGAGCCCCGAGGGCTGGAGCCCTGGCCAGAACCTCCCGGGCCCACCACCGGGCCCCCGTCGGCCACCCATCGTCCTCGGGCTGCCGGAACATGCCGGCCATCATCGGGCGGCCGGGGTGACGTCGGCCGCCTGGTACCCGCCGTACCCGGACGCCGCGACCGCCCGACCGATCCACGCCTGCGCACTCTCGCGGCTGTGGAACTCGACCGGGGCCAGGCCCTGCCGGACCCATCCGCCCGCCTCCAGGTCGCGTACGCCCCATCTGCCGGGGCGCTCACCCTCCTCGCCCCGGGGCTCGGGCCGGTACCGTGCCGCGGTCCTGGCGGTCGTCGACTGCCACTCCCCGCGCCACGCCCGGACCTGGATGTGTCGGCCGTCGGCCAGGATGACCTCGACGTCCAGGCGGCCGTGGAAATCGAGCTGGAACTCGACCCCCTCGGTTCGGCCGGTGCCGAGCAACAGGCGCATCGCCTCGCGGTAGTTGGGCCGGAGCGACATGTCGCGGAGGGCCTGCCACAGGGTGGTGAGTGCGGTCTCGATGGGCTCGGTCACCGGGTCGAGGAACCCGTCGATAGCGACCGTCAGCTCTTCCGTATCACTCATGAGCTGCTCTCCGGGCCAGGGCAGGGGCCAGGGTGGGCAACGACGGCCCAGCCCAGGGGAGCACTGCCAGGGGGGACAGGGGTGTACGCGTAGCCGTCCGGCACGAACGGGCCGACGGTGCCCCCACAGCGGACGCAGGCCTCGGCGCGGACCTGCTGCGGGCTGTAGTCGGCTGCCAGGGTTGACTTCCCCAGCCAGATCTCGCGCGAGAGCGCCCCGGTGAGTAGGTACTGCTCGACCGCGATCCGGCCGCTGTCGGGGGCGAGCGGGTGGGTGCCGAGTACGACCACGACGGTGCCCCCGCGGCGAACGAAGTCGGCCCACCCCTCGTCAGCGGGTACCCGCAGCGCGGGCGCACCGCCGGGCAGCAGCACGACAGCGTGCCGGTCCTGCAAGACCAGCCGGATCCCGGGCGCGGGCAGCGGCTCGGTCGGGACTGCCAGGCCGGCCTGTTCCGCTATCGGCCCGAGGCTCCCCGTGGCCCCTTCGGGCGTCACCAGGACGAACGACACCAGGCCCTCGGGCGTGGAGTCGATCCAGGTCCAGGCGGAAAGTGACAGGCTCGGTAACGGGCGCGGGCGATCAACCGCCACGGACACGGCCCCCTCCAATCGACAGCGGGACTACCATCAGCCCCAGGCTCCACCCCGCCGGGACGCCGCGCGATCACCGTGGGGGTGGCAGAGGGTGGCACTTCTGCCCGGGGTGGCAGAGGAGGGTAGGTAAGAGCCATGACGACACCGAGAGAACCGAACGCCAGGCTCTCCGAGTGGCTCGACCGCGCGGGCCTCAGCAACGGCGAGCTAGCGCGGCGGGTCAAAGCCGCAGCTCACGACGCCGGGCACCCGCACGTCCTGCCGGACGCCACGGCAGTCCGGCGCTGGCGAGCGGGCAACCGGCCGCGGCGGCCAATCCCCGGGATCATCGCCGATGTCGTCTCAGCGAAGCTCGGATACCGGGTCACATCGTACGAACTCGGACTCGGGGAGAGCCCGGCCGAGGACCGCTCGCTCCTTTACTCCCGCGACTTCGCAGTTACGGTGGAAACCGTCTCTGACCTGGGGAGAGCAGACGTGGACCGCCGTCGATTCCTTGCCGCCGCACCGTTCGCCGCCGTAGCCTCCACCGGACCGTCCCGGGACTGGCTCCTCGCCGTCCTGGACCAGGCCCCCGAGCCGGGCCCCCGCGTCCGGCTGGAAGACGTCACCGCGGTCCGGAACATGTTCGGCGCCTTCCAGCGGATGGACGTCATGCAAGGCGGCGGCTCCGGCCGGCTCCTCCTCGCCCAGTACATGAACATCCACGTGTACCCCCTACTCCGCCGCCCCCAGCCTGCTGACGTCCACCGCGCCCTGTGCGAGGCCGCCGCCGAGCAGACCTACCTCCTGGGCTGGATGGCCTACGACTCCGGCGAGCACGGCACCGCCCAGCGGTACCTGGTCCAATCCCTCCGCCTGGCCGAGGAGTCAGGGCACGCGCCGCTCGGCGCCCACGTCCTGGCCGGCATGGCCGACCAGGCGACACTCCTCGGACACCCCGAGGAGGGACTCCGCCTCGCCCAGACCGGTCGGCACGGGCTGCGCGGGTCCTCCCCTGCGGCACTCGCCGACCTGTGGGCGTTGGAGGGCCGGGCACTCGCCGCGATGGGCGACAAGGCCGGCGCCACCCGCGCGGTCACGGAATCCGAGCAGGCTGCCGAACAGATCAACACCGCAGCGGAGCCGGAGTGGGCGGTGTTCATCGACCCCGCCTACCTGCACGGCGAGCACGCCATGACCCTCCGGGACATCGGCGACCACGCTGGCGCCGCCGAGCACGCCAAGCGCAGCATCGACCACGCCCGCGAGCAGAAGCGGGCCCGCCGCGGCGCGCTCTCGCAGGCCGCCCTGGCCACCACCTACCTTGGGCGGCGCGACCTGGAGCAGGCGTACGCCGCCGGGCTCCGTACGCTCTCCCTGGCCGGGCAGGTGAAGTCGAGCCGCGCGGTCGAGGCCGTCGCTGACCTTCAGCGGCGGATGCAGCCGTTCGGCAAGAGCCGCCTGGTCGCGGACTTCAACGAGCGGGCACGCACGCTCACCGCGGCCTGACCCCGAACGCGACGAACCGCCCCCGCCCGGGTGTCCGGGTGGGGGCGGTGGTGTCAGCGGGCGAGCGCCAGCAGGGTGGCAAGGGAAGCGATTACACCGGCGACGACGCCGACGACCGCGGAGAGCATCTGGACCCGGCGGCGGTCGGCCGCCCGGACTTCCTCGGCCGCGGCGAGCTTCTGCTCGGCGGCGTCCAGGCGCCGGTCGTGCTCGGCGAGCGCGGCATCGTGAGCGTCGACCCGCAGGTCGGTCTGGCCGGCCCGCTGGACGAGAAGCGCCAGCGAGCCCTTGATCTCGGCGAACCCGGTCGAGACAGCTCCTCTCAGCTCGGCGAGGGCGACAGCCAGTGCGGTCTGCGGGTCCGCGGCCGGGGGCGGGGCGGTCACTCGCGGACCGCCTGGCGGTGGGCCTCGGCGTCCGGGTCCGGCGCCGACCGCAGCCAGGCCGGCAGCATCCGGTCGACCACGGGCAGCGCCATGACCCGGGTGATACCGGCCGCTACGGCCAGGCCGACCGCGACCCCAGGCGCGGACTGCGGGATGCCGGACGCGTCGAGGATGAGGGGCGCGGCGGCGGCCAGGCCCAGGCCGGTCTGGACGGTGGTGCGGATGGTGCGGCGGGTCGAGTCGCGCATCGTCAGCTCTCCTTGGTAGTGGTGACGGTGAGGGTGATGCCAGCCGCGAGCTGCTCGGCGACGGCGGGGCCGACGGTGTCCTGCACCGCGGCCACCAGCTCGGCGCGAAGGCCGGAGAGCTTCTCGTCCAGGACCTCGCCGACGACCGCGCGCAGGTGCGACCGAGACGCCTGCTGGTACCAGTCGATCAGCCACTTCCGGCCGTCGGACGCGCCCGGCGGGTACTCGTGGGCGAGGCCCTGGGCGTGGAGGTACACAGCCGCATCAGCGATGCGGTCCATCTCTTCCTGGGTCAGCACGGCAGTGGGCTCCTTCGGTGTGGTGGTGGGGAGGTTAGGGGTGGTGCCGGAGGCACCGGCGAAGATCCCCGGCATGATCACGTCGTAGAACTGGCGCACGCGCGCGTCGCCCGGGCAGTCCGTCCCGCCCTGCGACCACTGCGGGTACAGCCGGTGAACGCCGAACCCCGGGTCGTCGTGCGAGCGGCAGACCCGCAGCGGGACGCCGTGCTGACGGTGCACCCAGACACCGAGGTCGACCAGGGTCCGCAGCTGGGCGTCCGTCCACGGGTCGGAGTGCGAGGTGTTCGACGCCGTCTCCACCGAAACGGCGCCAGTGCCGTCCGGCCGCCGGTTCGCGTACATGTTCGCGTCCGCCCGGGTCTGCGTGCCGACGAACTGCGCGATCCCGCCGTCGAACCCGACGCCGAAGTGCGACTCAAGGCCGGTCGAGTCCCGCCAGAACTCGTACGTCCTGCGGGGCGTCCACGGCGCCGCGATGCTGTGGAAGATCAGCTGGGTCGGGACGATAGCCGGCTGCTGATCGGATTCGGGCTGCAGCTCCATGCGCTGAGCCTCTGGGTACCAGGCCAAGGCGGCCTCCTGGGGTGCGGGCCCGGCCGTGCGGCGCGGGGTGGTGGTCAGTTGAGCGGGACGTCGGCGGCGGACGAGGCGACGGCGAAGCCGCGGTAGTGCCGCAGGACGACCTGGTGGCCGGCCGCGGCGAGCGGGCGGGCGATGTCCTCGGCGCTGCGGATGCCGCCGGTGTACGTCCCGGTGCGGTACGGCCAGCCCGGGATGTCGTCCTCGCTGGTGATCGCGTAGACGATGTGCTCGCCCGGGTCGATGGCGGGCCGGGCCACGGCCATGAGCCACAGTTCGCCGTACGCGGCGGGCTGGCCGGCCTGCGTCGGGGCGAGCTGTCCGCAGCGGTCGGCGAGGTACTCGGCGGCGGCCAGGTCGTCGAGCCGCGCGGCGAGTTGCTGGGGGGTGAGGGCTACGAGGGTCGTGACCGTGCGCACGGTGCAGTGCTCCTACATGAGGTTGCGGATCAGCTGGGTCTGGGCGTGGACGGTGCCGGAGCCCGAGGTGCGCTGGGCCTCCACGGCCAGGCGGTAGACGTCGCCGACGGCCACGGTGGACGGCAGGTCGCCGGTGTAGTCGAGCGGGTCGCCGGCCGCCACGGTCGGCCCCCACGGGGCGCCGTCCACCGTGATCCGGACGTTGCCGGCGCCGCCGCCCGAGGTCGCGGTGACGAGGACCAGGCGGAGCTGCGTCGACCAGCGGACGTTGCTGCAGGCCGCGATCGTGGTCCAGGAGCTGAGCGTGGTCTGCGGCCAGCGCGCCGGGTCCGCGTCGAGCGGGGGCAGCAGCGCGTCCGCGGCAGACAGGTCCGGGCGGACCGCGCGGAGTTCGCGCAGCTGCCGCTCCAGGTCGGCGAGCTGCCGTCCGAAGGCCGACGGGCCGCCCGGTAGCTGGTCCTGGCGGGTGGTCACTCGTCCTCCAGCAGGATCGGCGCCACCCGGTCCGCGCCGGGGTCGAGCAGCCAGGCGTAGGCCCGGGCGGTCGTGGCGATGCCGGCGGGGTGGCGGGGCGAGGAGTCGATGGTGATGCTGACGCTGTCGCCGAGGTCCCAGCTGGTCCCGAGCCGCGGGGCCGCGGAGGCTACCGCTTCGAGGCCCCAGGCCCGGGTGCCGGTGCCCATCAGGGCCAGCGCCTCGGTGGCGTGCCGGTCCAGCTGGGCGGTGTCGGTGATGCCCTGGGCCGGGGTCCAGCGGTGCTCCCACAGGGCCCAGCCGGAGGCGAGCAGGGCGTCGGCGGTGTGCACGCCGGACGTGGTCCGGGCGTTGTTGGCGTGGTCGCCGCGGGCGACCACGCGGGTGGCGCCCTTCCCCCGCTCGTACGACTCGGACAGCACGTAGGTGGAGATGCAACCGGGCATGTCGAACAACGCCTCGGCCGCGGGCCCGCCGAGGGCCGGCCGGATCCGCAGGGGCAACTGAAACCGGGTCTGGGCGGCGTCCGCCCACTCGACGTCGATCGTCCACTCGGGCCCGCCGTCCAGCGCGCTGATCTCCTGCAGCCCGGAGAGGATGGTGCGGTCGTCGGCGTCGGCCATGGCGTAGTCGATGACCGTGCCGCTGGCCGTGGTGTCGATGGTGATCGGGAGCCCGCTGGTAAGCGCCGGGGTGGCGAGCGCGGCCATGACGGTGGACGCGTCGGTGACGCTCGCGGTGTAGTCGCCCGGGTAGCGCCGGTCCAGGTACGCCTCGGGCGTGGCGGCCTGCAGCCGCACCGCCGGGTCCGATCCGCCCTCGCGCCGCAGCACGATGCCGGGCCACAACGGCGTCCCGGTGTCGGTGTCGACGGCCACCAGCAGGGTCCGGCCCGGGTCGACGGCGGCCTCCCAGCCGTGCGGGGCGCCGGCGAGCGCCAGCGACATGCTGCCGTTGGTCTGGGCGCCGATGCGCCGGCTGATCGGCTGGTCGAGCCGCAGGGACGGCAGCTCCTCGGCGATCGCCCCGGTCCGCAGGTCGCAGCCGTACCAGGTCAGTTCCAGGGCGGGCATCAGAGCGCCTCGTACTCGGCGGACCAGATCAGCTTCGCGCCGGTGGCCAGCGAGGTGGGGTTGACGGCGCTGATGTTGTCGAAGGAGGTGGTGGAGAACGAGGTCTTGGCGATCAGGGTCGCCCGGTTCGCGTCGGCGGGGTTCATCGAGACGACGCCGACGAAGTTGTTGCCGCCCGAGATGTAGTTGAGCGAGCCGAGTCGGGTGAAGCCGATCCCCGTGCCGGTGGCCTGGGCTGCCGGCATGCTCAGGAACCAGAGGCCCGACCCCCCGTTCGTCGTGGAGCCGATGGTCATCTCGCCGTGCCAGAAGACCGTGTTGCCGAGGCGGTGCCAGCGGCTGTAGATGGTGCCGTTGCCGATGGACGCGCCTCCGCCGAGCGCGGTGAACACGGGGGTGAAGCTGCTCCAGTCGCCTTGCGCGTACCAGGCCGCCCCGTTCCAGTACTCGGGGCAGCCACGGACGGTGTTGTAGCGCGCCTGGCCGGTGTAGGTGCCGGGGGCGGCGATGTCGACGGCGCTGGAGACGGGCAGGATGCCGCCCGGCGCGACGGTGATCTGGCGGATCGCGCTGGAGACGGTGGCCGAGCCGGTGCCGCCGCCGCCGGTGGACGGCACGTTGATCGTGGCGAGCGGGATCCAGATCTCGGTGGCGCCCGGGTTGGTGATGGCCGGGGTGCCGGACGGCACGCCGGGGAGGAGGACGGTGTCGGCTTTGCGGAAGCCGGCGGAGTCGATGGCGGTGTCCCACACTCGCAGGTAGACGAGGTCCAGCCGCGAGAAGGAGCCGTGGGCGGCACCGAGGGCGCCCGGGCTGGTGGCCGCGAGCTGGGCCCGGTAGACGCCCTGGCCCGCGCGGTGCAGGGTCGCGGTGCCCGCACTGACGTTGACGGTGGTTCCGGCCAGGGAGACGGCGAACCCCGCGTCACCCGGCCGGATGCCGGGCCGGGAACCGAGGGCCGTGCCGTCGGCCATGACGAGCGCGCTGTCCATCTTGCGGAGCTCGGTCTCGTCGAAGTTCAGGGTCGGGAGCCAGAGCGGATCAGTGGCAACCACGGGCGGGGCTCCTCACATCCAGGCTGAGCGGCAGGTGCCGGTCAGCAGCGCGGCGGCGTCGTAGACGGGGCAGGTCCAGCTGAAGGTCAGCGAGGACTGCGGGGGGACTTCCGGCCAGGTGCCGGACAGGTAGCGGCGCCGGGACACCTGGCCGTTGAGGGTCACCGTGCGGGCCTGGGCGTCGATGACCAGCACGTCGCCGGCCAGCAGGCTGTCGCTGTAGGTCTGCTGGGTCGTGACGCCCGTCGGGCGGGCGGCGACGATGGTGAAGCCCCCGGCGCACGGGCCCGTGACGGTGAGCACCGGCCGGGTGCCGATCGTGCCCTGGTTGGTCAGGGTGATCGTGCCGGACACCGTGGTCGCGGTGATCGTGATCGGCAGCGTGATCGGCAGGGTGAGGCCGCCCGTCACGGACGGCAGGGCGGCGGACTGGGACTGCAGGACGGTGCTGTAGCGGCGCGGGTCGGCCGCCGTGAGCATCACCGAGTAGCGGGCGGTCCGGTCGGTCTCCGGCTGCCACAGCACGCGGCCCGAGCGCCGCACCGTCACCCGCTTCGGCACGGCGTCCGCGACTTCGAGGACGGTGTCCTCCAGGGACGCCGCCGCGGACAGCTGCTCGCCGGCGGCGTCCAGGGCGGCGAGGGACGTCGCGGTCGCAGTGCCGGCCACGGTGATGACCCGGGCGGCCAGGTAGGTGGGCCCCGCCCAGGAGCCGTGGTCGGCCTCCCGGTCGGTGTACTGCGCGCGCACGTCCGCGCTGTCCCAGCCCTGCAGTCCGTCCCGCCCGATGGTCCAGGCGGTCCCGGCGGCGTCGACCGCGCCCAGCACGAGCGTGCCGAGCGCGGCCGTCTTCCCGCCGAGGACCTGCCCGGGGGTGTATCCGGCCACCGGGCATCACCCCCTCTCGTCAGCCGATGAAGGCCAGGCGCCGTTCCAGCTCGGCCAGTTGCTCGTGGGCGGACTGGCGGGCGCCGTTGAGCGTGATGTTCGTCGTCCGGCTGTGGTCGTATCGGGCGGCCGGAGCCGGTCCGCCGGAGATCTGCCGGGCGGGGATCAGGTCCCGCGCGAGCGGCATCAGCTGGAGGCCGAAGCGCGCCGCGACGTCGGCGAGGATCGCCGCCGACCTGCCGCGCTTGCCGGGGGCGAGCGGGATGTACGCCTCCCCTCCGGTCTCCGGCTCCGCCCAGACCCGCCACTCGCCCGGGCGGGCGATCTGGGCGACGTGGTGCTCGCCTCCGCCGGCGAACGCAGTGGCCCGGATGCCGCCGTCGGCGAAGCCGGTGAGGACGCCGCCGTCGCGCTCGGCCCGGTGGAGGCCGGCCGGGAAGTTGTAGCGGACGTCGACACTGACCTCTCTCCCCTTGATGGAGTTGATCAACTGCTGGATCCTGGTCGACCCGTTGACCGCGTCGTTGACGGGGACGGTCACCTTGACGTCCTTGCCGCCCTGGATCTGCTCGACCGTGAAGCCGATCGCCTGAAGATCCCGGATGGCCGACTCGTTCGGCGCCCTCACCGTGATGGTCTTGCCCGGCGGGACTGCCTCGACCTTGGCCTTGAGGTCCTGGAGGTCGCGGATGGTCTCCAGGGCGCCTGGGTCCGAGATGTTGGTGACCTTCGCCGCGGGCACCTGCGCGTACGCGGCCGTCAGGCTGTCGATCTGCAGCTTGGTGAAGCCGGCCTGCTGCATGACCTTGCGCAGGGCCTCGACGTCCTCGCCCAGCACGATGGTGGCCTGCTCCGTGCTGCCGGTCTGCTTCATGACGGCCTCGGCGTGCGCCTGGGCTGCCGCGGCGGCGTCCAGCATCGCGGCCTTGACCTCGCGGCCCTTCTCCGTGGTGATGTCCAGCGACGTGCCGTTCTCCTTTACGGCGTCCCGCAGTTCGGTGAGCGAGGACTGCATGTTGATCGCCGCCCTCGCGGCGCTGATGTTCGCGCCGTTCAGGTTGTCGAGCGCCTCGCTGAGCTTCTCGGCCTCGGTGCGGGTGTCGGCGAGCTCCTCCGCGGTGGTCGCGGCGGCCGAACCCAACTTGCCGGTGCTGCCTGCCGCGCCGCCGGCGGCCTCGGCCTCACGCTTGGCCGCCTCCACGGCCCCGTTGATCTGGGCGTTGAGTCCGCCCAGCGCGCCGTCGACCTTGGTAAGCGCCTGGGCCCACTTGTCCTGGCCGCCGCCGGCCTCCGCCGCAGCCTGTGCCGCGGCCACAGCCTCCACCCGCATCGGCTCCAGCTCGGCACGCACCCGGGCGGCCGCATCCGCGTTACCGAGGATCGCGTCCGTCAGGGTGGAGGTACTGATGCCGAGCTCCTTGGACGCCTTGAGCACGCCGTCCGTCTCCAACTTGTGGGCCACCCACGCGCGCGTGTTGGCGCCGATCGCGTTGCTGTCCGCCTTGACGGCCTCCGTCAAGGACTGGGTCTCCTCCTTGGCGTCGGCCGTGGCCAGACCGAAAACCGTCAGCGCGGCGACCGCCACGCCGAGGGCCGCACCCCACGGCCCGGTGAGGAGCGACATGGTTCCCGTGGCGGCGGCGGCCAGCCGCGGCATGGTCGTCGTCAGTGCCGTCAACGACGCCTGGAACGCGGCGATGCGCGGCAGGACCAGCATGAAGCCGCCGGCGAGGAGGGCGAGCGCGCCGCCGATGCCGAGCAGGGCGACCGTGGACGTCTGGGCCCATCCGGGCAGGTTGCTGTAGGCGTCGACCACCTGGGTGACCCACTGCACCATCTCCCGCAGGACCTTGTTGGCCGCCGAGCCGCTCTGGATGAGCGCGACCTCCAACGACCCCTGGAGCTTCTGCAGGTCGCCGGCCAGGTTGTCCAGCTGGATCGCGGCCATGCGGCTGGCTGCGCCCTGGTCGGTCACGGCGCCGATGTACTTGTCGATGCCCTCGGCGCCGAGTTCGTACAGGATCGTTGCCGAGCGGACGGCGTCCGATCCGAAGATGGTGGCGAACGCGGCGTTGCGGGCCTCGGGGGTGAGGTTCGTGAAGCTGGACTTGAGGTTGCCGGCCAGCTGGGACAGGCCGACGAACTGGCCGGACGCGTCGTACGCCGAGAAGCCGAGCTGCTTCATCACGCCGAGCGCTTCGTCGCTCTGCGGGACCAGGCGCTGCAGCATCACCTTGAGCGAGGTGCCGGCGTCGCTGCCGATCAGCGCGCGGTCCGCGAAGGCGGCCAGGGCCCCGACGGTGTCCTCCAGGCTCAGGCCGGTCTGCTTGGCGAGCAGGCCGCCCATGCGCAGGGACTCGCCGAGCTGGTGCACGTCGGTAGCGCTCTTGTTGGCGCCCGCGGCGAGGACGTCCGCTACGTGGCCGACGTCCCGGCCGCGCAGGCCGAAGGTATTCATGGCCTGGGCGCTGATGGTGGCGGCCTCGGCCAGGTCGAGCTGTCCTGCCGCGGCGAGGGACAGCGCGCCGCGCAGGGCGCCCTCGAGGATGTCCGCCGTGGAGATGCCAGCCTTGGCGAGTTCGGCTTCCGCTTCGGCCGCCTGGGAGGCGGTGTAGGCGGTGTCCCGTCCGGCGTCCAGCGCCGCGTCGCGCAGCTGGTTCATCTCCTCCGCGGTGGCGTCCGCGACGGCCTGCACCCCGGACATCGCCTTCTCGAACTTGGCTGCGGCGACGGAGGCGACGGCGAACGCTCCGAGCATCAGCACGCCGGCGGTCCGCACCGCGCTGAAGGCGCCCTCGGCGCGGTCACCAGCCGCCGCCATGCGGGCGAACGCCCCGCCCTGCGCCGCGGCGGAGGCGCTCGCCGAGGCGGCCAGGGCAGCCTGCTGGGCCATCAGGGCCTCGCCCGCAGCGAGCCGGGCGGCCAGGGACGCCCGGGTGCCGGCCGCAGCCGCCGCAGTGGCCTCCGTCATCCGGGCCTCGGAGGCGACCACGGACGTGGCGGCGGCCTGGGTGGCGGTCGCCAGCTGCCCCATCGAGCGCGCGGACAGGCCGGCCGCCGAGGCGAACGTCGTCGGGATGTCGCGCGCCGCTGCTTCGAGCCGGCCGAGGGTGGCGGTGGTGGCGGTCACCGACTGCTGGGTGGCGCGGCCCGAGGTGCGCGCGGCGGCCGCAGTCTCGGCGAGCGAGCGCTGAGTGCTCGCCGCGGCGCGGGCGAACGCGTTCTGCTGCTCGGCCGCGGCGATGCCGGCCGTCCGGCCGAGCTGCCGGTAGTCCTGCTCGGACTGGCGCACACCGCGGCGCGCGTCGGAGTTGTCCAGCGTCAGCCGGACGTTGACCGTGCGGTCAGCCACGTCACCCTCCTCTGCGCTCTCGCGGGTGGACGTGGACGTGGGCGCCGACCTGGTCCCCGCCGTCCTGATGGAAGCGTTCGGCGTGGCGGCCGGCGGTGGTGCAGGCGTGGCAGCGGATCACCTCGGCCACGTACCGATACTCACTGTCTGGGTCGGTGGACTCGGCGAGCGGCTGGCCGCATCCGCTGCAGGTCTCGTCCTCGACCTGGAGCAGGGCCAGGGCCCAGGCCCGGTCGGAGTCGGTCCACAGCGGCTCCCCGGCGGCGGGCACGCGGCCGAGGAAGACGCTGCGGGGAACGCCCCACGCTCGGGCTGCCTCTAGCTCTCGCCGCCACGGGCCGCGACGGTCGCGGAGGCGAGCAGCGAGAAAGGGACGCGCTGGCTGGCCTCCGTGTTGAGGGCCCACACGGCGTCGAGGAGCGCGTTCTGCTGGCCTGCGGTCAGCTTCTCCGCCAGGCGCCGGTACTGCTGGACGGTCATCGTCGGCTCGACCGCGCACGCGGCGACGGCGGCCGGCGCGAGGGTCCGCGGGTCGAACAGCGCGCCCGCTTCGCCCGGGTGTGCGGCCACCAGGTCGGACCACCTCTCGGCGCCGATCGCGCGAAGGCGGAACTCGACCTGGTGCTCGGCCATCTCGGCGCGCAGTTCCTCCATGCGGGCGGCGATCTGCACGCGGGGGCTGCCGGCGAGCGAGTCTCCGACCAGGGAGGCGACGTCGGCGAGCTGGCGCTCCAGGGCCTCGTACTCGCCCTGGAGCTGACCGGCCAGGCACAGCGGCACCGTGGTCTCGCGCAGGGTGGCGCCCTTGATGATCTCCTCGATGTCGGGCATCAGGCCACCAGAGCGTTCGTCGCGGGCTCGGTGGTGACGAACATCGGCACGACATACTTCATGACCTCGTTCGGGGCCGTGGCCTTGTTCTGCCGCTCGCCGCACACGGTCGGGTAGACCTCGACCTGCTGGCCGGCCGCCCACGCGGTGGCGTAGGGGATGCCGCGCCGCACAATCATGAAGCCGCGGACGCCCTTCACGAGGGTCCCGTAGAGCAGGTCCTCCGGGACCGTGTCACCCCTCTTGAGGGTCAGCTCGTTCGCGAACTTGGTCCGTCCGACCTCCTCGGTGTCGTACGTGCTGGCCAGGCTGCCGGTGTCGACGGCGGCCGTCGTGGGGTCCGTCTTCAGGCCGTCCGGGGTGACGCGGAGGGTGGCGTCGGTGCCCGCGGTCAGCTCGGCCACCGTCGGCGCGTTGATGTTGGCGATGGACGTGGCCCAGACCACGCGGACCTTGCCGTCGCCGATGACGTCAGACATGAGCCCTCCCAGGGCTGGATTGGGTCAGATGCGGAGCAGGGCCGCGGTGACGGAGGTGGTGGAGGAGTAGGTGACGGCGCAGGTGCCGTCGCTGCCGCCGGCGAACAGGTCGGCCTGGATCGGGCCGATGAGCTTCTCGCCGGTGGTGGCCGGGACGGTGACCACGACGTCGGCGGCCGACTGGCCGCGGACCTTCGCGGTGGAGGTGAGGGTCACGGTCATCGGCGAGCCTGCGGTGTTCTTGACGTGCAGGAAGTTGCGGTCAGAGCAGGGCAGGGTCGTGGATGCGACCGCCGCGCTGAAGGTCGGGGAGAGGCCGGCCAGGGAGACGACCTGGGGGGTGAGCTGGGGCATCGGTGGCTCCTCAGTCGGAGATGGAGTGGATCCGGTACTGGACCGGCAGGGTGAACACGGGCGGGGTGACGTCGTCCTCGCGCCGGAGCGGCGGGCCGCCCACCGGCTCGGGCCGCCAGCACACCCGGCCGGCGACGGCCAGGCCGCCGGCGAACGCGGCGCGGACCCGGCCCGCGGTGCCGATGGCGCCCTCGGCGGTACTGCCCACGCACGTCGCCTGCAGCGGCAGGTCCAGGACCGTCCGGTCGTCCGCGAGCGAGGCGGCCGTCTCGAGGCCGGGCGAGGGGTAGAGCACGACGTAGGTCGGCGGCAGCGGGCGCGCGGCCGGGGCGCCGCCGATGTAGACGGTCACCCCGGTCGCCTCGATGGCGGCCCGCGCGGCCAGGACGTGCGGCAGGTCCTCGGGCGGGGTACTCACAGCAGGCCCTCGGCGAGCTGCGCGACCGCGGCGGCGAACCGCGGCTCCTCGGCCATCAACGCCCTACCGCCGTCGTTGTGCGGCGGATTCTTGGACGAGCCGTATTCCAGCAGGTTGCCCAGGGCCCCCTGCGTGGCGCCCTTGTCCGGGCCGATCACCGCGCCCGTGCCGCCTCCCGGCAGGCTCACCAGGTCGTAGCCGATGCTGCGCGGGTAGTGCGGGGCGTACCGGCCCGCGGTCGCCCGGGCGTTCGCCGCCCAGTCCCGCTTCACGTTGAGGGCCCCGCGCGAGACCACCTGCCGGCTCGCCCGGTCGAGGTCCGCGCCCGCCCGGGCCAGGTCCCGCACCAGGGCCTCCAGGTCTCCGAGGTGTGCACTCATGACCGGTCCTCCGCACTGATCCGCCAGGCTGTGGACAGGGACGACTCCGGGACCGAGGTCACCCACAGCACCCGGCCGGCGAGCCGAGGGTCGGGGGACGCGGTGACCTCGACCAGGTCGCCCGGGAGAAGCCGCTCGCCTCCGGCCGGGACGGCCGACCAGGGCAGCGCGACGTCGTAGCGGCTCAGCACGACGGCGCGCTGCTCGGCCTGGACCTCCTCGGCCACCGCCTTGGCGGGCCGGACCCTGGCCCGGCCCGCGTACAGCACACGCGGGTCGGGCTGGACGGTCGCGCCGGTCACCGGGTCGTAGACGTCCTCGAGCGGCCGCAGCAGGCGCACGGTGTCGACCATGAGCGCCTCGTGCGCGGCCCGGCCGCGGGCGAGTACCGCTGACGGGTCAATGGCCATCAGGACTTCACCACCCACACCTTGGGGACCGGGCCGAGCTCGCGCTGAAGCGCGGTGAGCTCGCCGGGCAGCAGATCGCCGGCGGCGTCCAGCTGCTCGACGGCGTAGGTGACGCTGTAGTCCTCGATCTGCTCGGACCGCACGCCGGTCGCCATGCCCGTGGCCGGGGTGTCCGCCAGCCGCTGGGCGACCTGGCAGGTGAGTTCCACGATCCCGTCGGGAAGCACCGCCCAGCCGCGCTGGTAGGTGACCTCGACCCGTCGGGTGCACGGGTCCGGGAGCCGGAGCCGCTCGCCGTCCCACACCCAGCCGGTCACCACGGTGAGGGTGCCGTCCGCGGCGACCGCCCGGACCTGCTGCACGGTGATGACCGGCGGCGCGGGCAGGGTGACCGTGCCGTCCTCCTCGGCGTCGAGCTGGACGGTGACGGTGCTGGGGGTGATGGGCTGGCCGGCCGCGCGCCGGATGCGTACCGACGCGCGGCTCAGCAGGGCGTCCGCACGCTCCGGCGGGAGGGTGTACCCCCACGCGGTGGCGTCGGCCTGGGTGGCGAGCGCGGGCAGGCTCACGGTCGCCCCCTTCTACTCGGTGACGGCCGGCTCCTGGCCGGCGGTCCCCTCGGGGCCGGGCGGCTGGGCGTCGGCGTACTTCTCGACCAGGTCGGCCTTGGTCATGCCGTCGGCCTCCTCCGGGTCTGCGCCGCAGGCCACCGCCCAGCCGACCCAGAGTTCCTTCGCCGCGGCCTTCGCGGGCGCGGAGGTGGGCAGGGACGGCACCTCGGGCTCGGCCGGGCCGCGGTAGGCGGAGCCGTCGGAGTAGACGCGCTGCAGCTGCCCCTTGGCCAGCCGCTGGGCGATCGACTCCGGCAGCGGCAGGTCCATGGCGATGACGACGCCGCCCTCGCCACGCACGTGGATCGTCTCGGGCATCAGGTGTTCCTCGGGACGCGGAGGGCGGTGATGGTGCCCGGGACGACCGCGGCGGCGACGTCCACGAGCATGGAGCCGTCGTTCTGCAGGAACCGGCCGGACTCGAACGGGCCGATCCAGCTGATGGTGTTCGCCGTGACGTTGACGACCAGGTCGCCCTGGCCGGCCGCGAGCGCGGGCGGGTTGGTGCCGGCCTTGACGGTGATGTTGCCGCCGGTCGCGCCGACCGCGACCCGCAGCACGGTGAGCTCGGGCACGGCCTTGGCGATGGTGTGGCCGTTGTTGGTGCCCGGGTTGAGCGAGACGGCGGTCAGCGACGCGTCGGCGACGGAGCTGTTGGGGAGGAAGTTGCTGTAGGCGACAGCGGTGCGTGCCATGGTGGGTGGTCTCCGATCAGGCCGGGTCGATGTAGGCGCAGGCCAGGTGGTCGGGCAGGATCAGCTTCGCCCCGTACACGGACAGCCCCTTGACGGCGTCCGAGAAGCTGGACTCCGGCCGGTACGCCTCCGTCTTGGCGATCTGGTCCGCGAAGGTGATCGCGGCGCTCACGCCGGCCTGGATGACCTGGGTGTCACCGGAGGGCACCGGGACGTTGTTGCTCTCGAAGATGGTGAAGCCCGCGGCGCGGCCGACCAGACCGTTGCGCAGGGCATCCGGGGTACCGGCCTCGTTGGCCTTGATGAACCGGCTGTCGAGCAGCAGGGACGCCATGAACTCGGGGCTGGCGACGACGTAGCGGCCCTGGGTGGGGACGTTCGCCTTGGCGAGCTTGGTCCGCAGCGGCACCAGGACCTTGTCGTAGGCGTCGGTCGGAGTCGTGTAGGTGTTGATCGGCGCGCCGGTGGAACCGAGCACGTTCGCCGCGACGATGCCGGTGTACAGGCCCGCGATGTACTGGTCCTGCTGGTCGGCGACCTTGTACGCGGCCCGGCTCATGGCCTCGGGCATGACGCTGCCGGCGGCCTGGCGCTTGTCGACGTCGTCGACCTTGAAGGCGAAGTACTTGGACTGGTCGACGACCAGGGTGCGCTGGGCGTCGGTCAGCTCCTCCGCCACGATGGCGGTGACGTTGGGCACGTAGGTGCCCACGGTCGGGTCGGAGATCGAGGTGATCCGGACGCTGTCGCCGGCGTCGGAGATGTCGCCTTCGTAGTCCCGGTTGATCACCATGGGGCCGCCGTAGACGAGCGCCTTCCGCGCCGCCACCAGGAGCTTGGCGCTCCAGAACTCAGGCTTGAAACGGGTGATGGCCACTGCTGTGGGTCCTCTCGGTCAGGAGCCCAGGTAGTCGCGCAGCTGACCCTTGCGGTGAGCCTCGTCGATCTGCTCGGGCGTCATCTTCTTCAGGTCGGCCTCGCCGAGCTGGCGGGGGCCGGTGGAGCCCTTGCGGGCGCCTTGGTCGGCGGTGCCCTCGAAGCGGGGCCGGCCGGTGGTGGCGGCCGTTGCGGCCAGGTAGGGCTTGGACTTGATGAGGTCGGCGATCGCGTCGGCGATCTCGTCCTCGTCGACCTGGCCGTCCTCGTCGACCTCGAACCGGTCGAGGTCGATGAACCGGAGGGCGTCGCGGGGGTCGGCGAGCCTCCCGGCGGCCGCGGCCCGGACCTCGGACCGGAGGATCCGGGCGTTGGCCTTCGCGGTGGCGGCGGTGGTCGCCTCGCGGCGGATTTGGTCCGCGTCCGGGGCGCCGTCGTCGCCCTGCTTCGCGGCGGCGAGCTGGGCCTCCAGGTCGGTGGCGCGCTTCTCGGCCGCGCGGCGCCGGTCGGCCTCGGCCTTGCGCCGGGCCTTCTCCGCCGCGAGGGCCTTCGTGCCGGCCTCGCCGAGCGGCTCGTCGTCGTCGCCCTGGTCGTCGCTGTCGTCCAGCTCCGATTCGTCGCCCTCGCCCGAGTCGTCGTCCTCGTCGCCGGGAGCGCCCCCGAGGATGGGCCAGACCGGCTGCGGGCCGTCCTCGCCGGTGCGGGGCCGGCGCCAGCCGACGGCCTCCAGGCCGGTGCGCGGGTGCCGGGGCAGGGTGCTGTGGTGCATCGGTGCTCCTGTTGCAGGAGTCGGGGCCGCCCGTTGCGGGTGGCCGGGTCAGTAGAGGTAGCCGTACCGGTGGAGCAGGCGGATCGCGTCGTCCCGGTCGGAGGCAAGCTGATAGATCGCGTCCGGTGTCAGGCGGGCCCGGGCGGGCGCCCGGCCCTCGGCCGCCAGCTGGTTGAGGCGCCGGCGGGCCAGGCCGCGGCGGGTCATGCCCTCCCGGGTGGCCAGCAGCGTCCGGTCCCCCGAGCCGACGCGGTACAGGCCGCGCCGGGCGTTGACGACCTGGGCGACGTCGGCGCCGTCCCGGATCGCCCGGGCACCGGCCACGGTGAACGCGCGGTCCTGCTGCTTGGGTGTCAGGGAGTTGAAGTAGTCGCGCGAGTCGAGGGCCCGGCCCCGGAAGTGCGTGCGCTTGCCGATCGGCACGTGGACGCAGTGGCAGTGCGGGTGCCGCTGGAACCCGCGGTTGAAGGCGTACTCGCGGCCGGCCAGGACGGCGCACCTGCCGCACGCCCCGCCGGAGATCATCCGGACGTAGCCGCGCAGGCTGCGGCCCGCGGTGACCCCCACGCCGTCCGCGGCCCGGCCGGCGTCGGCGACCTCGGTGTCCACGATCGTCCGCAGCTTCCGCTCCCCGACGGCGAGGGCCTCGCGCAGGCCGGCGCCGTCGGCGATCGCCCGCTTGGTGTCGATGACCGGCAGGTAGAGCAGCGAGCTGAGCGCCCGGCCGTCGGCCGCGATCCCGGCGAACGCCCTCGGGTTGATCGTCCCGGCCGGGAGCGGCTCGACGCCCTGCAGCGCGGTCGCGGTGTCGGTGTACGCCTGGGCGGTGCCGGCCGAGGCGAGCTGCCCGGCGGAGACGACCGCCAGCAGCCGCGGCGATGCCTCCGCCCAGGACCCGCTGAGGTCGCGCTCGTCCAGGCCCCGCCACTCCCGGACCGCGCCGAGCACCGCCGCGGCTGCGGTCCGGCGCCGGGCGACCAGGTGCCGCTCCGCCAGCTCCATGAGGTCCACGGCCTACTCCTCCGGCAGTGCGGCCGGGTCCGGGCCGGGCGCCACCGCCGGGCTGGCGGCCTGCTGGGCGCTGTTCATCAGCGCGGCCACCGGGTCGAGGTCTGCCTCCCGCTCGCGCATGGCCATCAGGTCGAGGACCTCGGTCGGCGTGAGGCCGAACCGCAAGGCGAGCCACTCGAACGGGAACCCGATCTGCTTCAGCTTCAGCAACGAGTCGGTGAGCTGGGCAATCGACCGGGACTCGGCGTCCGCCCACAGCACGCTGCCCCCGGCGACGGCGTGCGCCTTGCCGTACTCCCCCTGGACCTGGGCGATGAGCTGGAAGACCTCCCTCAGCGCCTGGCCGAACCACAACTGCTTCTCCTGGGCCTTCTTCACCAGGCCCGTCTCTGCGGCCAGGAGCGCGCCCTCGGCAAGGTTGGCCATCCGCCCGATCAGGTAGTGCTGCGGGGTGCGGGTCTGCGCCGCGATGTGCCCGACCGCGACCTCGATGACCTCCGTGTACGCCTTCAGGTCGGCCGGCGCCCAGCTGCCGATCTTCGCGTCAGGGTTCTCCAGCCAGAGCACGCGGTCCTTGGCGAACTTCTTGAGGTCGATCGGCTTCTCGCCGACCTTCTGCCCGGTCGCGTCGAGCACCGGCATCTTGGGCACCGCGGCGCCCATCACCACCCGCTGAGCCAGCGATGCGTAGTCGGCGCCCGTGAAGAGCTGGGCCCACAAGAGGTTCACCGCGTCCTGCATGGCGATGACCCCCGCCACGTCCGAGATCGGTTCCTCGGCCAGCAGCGGCCGGTTCGGCAGCTCCACCATCGGTACGACGCCCAGCGGGTTGGTCTGCGGGTTCGGCTCGGTGCGGGTATCCCGCGGCTCCCAGGACCGCATCGCTTCGTCGGCCTCTGCCATCTGCGGGGACTTGCGCGGCCCGGGTCCGGTCGGTCGGGCGAACTTCCACACCTCGTCAGGCAGGTACAGGGTGGCGTACTCGCTCTGGCCGTCCTGCCACATCTTCAGCGCCGCCCGCCGGCGCCGACGGGAGCCCGGTTCGTAGGCGACGATCGAACTGGAGGCGTCCTCGAACGTCACGATCGGCAGGTCCGGGTTCTTGGGGTCGCCCCACACCAGGACGTGGCAGCGCGCCGAGGTGACGGCGCCGAGGAACCCCAGCTGGCTGTCGGCGTCGAGGCCGTTGCGCTGCCACACCTGCCACAGCTCGGCGTCCGCCCGGGTCTCGCCCGCAGCCCGGACGCCGACCACCGTCAGCCGCTCCACCGGGCTGTCGCTGACCGGCTGGACCCAGTTGTCGGAGAACCCCGCGTACTGCTCGGCGAAGTACTCCCGGAACTCCCGGGACGCGAACCGCAGCGGGTGCTTGCCGCGGTAGTAGTCCGAGGCGACCCGGGCCTTGGCTGCCCGGGTCGTCAGCTCCGAGGCGAGGACGTCCACCAGGTGGCGGGCCTGCTCCTCCGTGGCCACGGGACCACCCCCTATCCGGTGTAGACGTAGAACTGCTGCGGGGGCCCGCCCAGGCCAGCGGTGATGGCGTCGCGCCGCGCTTCCCAGGAGAGGCAGCCGGCCATCGCGGCGTCGATCTTGCGCGGTGAGTCGTGGCGGTCCTTCTGGATGGTCCACATCGGCTTGCCGTCGTCGTCCCGTACTCGGGCGTCGCGCTTCACTGCGTTGGCGATGTGCCGGGCGTACAGCGGATCGCCGTCGTGCTGCAGAGAGCCGTCGGTCTGGGCAGTACGGAACGCACGGAGGGCGAAGGCCATCTGGCGCGGGCGGTGGGTCCACCACTCGACGACGACCTTCTCGCCGTACTTGCCGGCCCAGGCCGCCACCGTCTCCTCCCAGTACGGGGGATCGGCGTAGACCCGAACCACGGACCACCGATCGAACGCGGACTCCAGAGCGGCGTTCACCTCGGCGACCGGCACCTCCCAGCGTTCGGCCTCGTCTGGTCGCGTCGGCGACTCCCAGGCGCCGAGTACCCACTGGTGCCCGGACTTCAGGTGCGTGGCGACCAGCGCGGTGGCGTCGCGCCAGCGGGCTCCGTCGAACCCCACCGTGATGGCCTCCTTGGGGGGGACCACGAAGCCGGTGTTCGCCAGCTCGGCCCACCGGCCGGCATCGAACGCGCGGGCTGAGGCGGTGCCGGGCTGGTTCAAGAAGTAGCGGCGGGCGTCTGCCGGGTCGGTGTCCGGTTCGCGCATGTCCGCCGCGATGCGCTCCAGGTCCATCCACCCGGCCGCGTCCCCGTAGACGTACTCCAGCGCGGGCAGCAGCTGGGCGTCGTCCATCAGGTCCTCAACGTGCGGGCCCTGGCGGTGGTCGAAGAGCAGGCCGCCGTCGCGCACCTTGCCGGCCTTGATGGCCTCGTAGTACTGGTGCGTGGCCTCGGCCACCGAGTTCTCCCCGACCGCGTACATGGTCGACGTCTCCAGCGACCACGGTTCGGCCGCGCGGCGCTTCACCAGGTTGCGGCGCACCGTCTTGTGCATGGCGCGGGTCTCGGGGAGCACGTAGAGGTGCGTCTCGTCGAAGACCCCGAACGTCTCCTTGCCGCCGTCCTTCGACGCCGAGCTCGCGGTCGAGGGGACGATCTCACCGCCGCCCTCGATGAAGATCCGGCTTGAGGTCTGGGCGTTGCGCCCGAGGTCGATCGCCGGGAACTCGTCACCGAAGTGCTCGACGAGGTGCTCCAGCATCACCGCGACGTTGTCGTAGGTGTTGCCGGCCTGCCCCTCCTCGGTGGCCATGCACCGGATGTACGGGTACGTCTGCTCACGGCCTACCGGCTCGCCATCGGCGTCCCACCCGTCGAACCGACAGGGCCCAAGGGCCTCGAAGACCACCAGGGCGCCGGCCAGTTCCGACTTGGCGCGGCCCTTCGGCCGGGAGAGGAAGGCCCGGTTGACCTTCCGGCGGCCGGTGGACGCGTCCAGCTCGTACGCCTTGACGATGAAGGCGGCCATCTCGTCGTCGATGACCAGCGGCTGGCCCTGGACGTCCCCCGGCCCGTGGCACAGGTAGTGCTCGATCCAGTCGACCGCGTCGAAGCCGAGGGAGACGAATCGGGCCGGGTCAGCTCTCCGCCTGGCCATCGACCACTCGCAGAACGCGGTTCCGGCGGTTCGTGGCGGCCCTGCTGCTCGGCGCGCGCTTTCGCGCAGCCGGTCCGTCGGGCTCGGCCACGGTCCACCGCAGTCGAGCCCGGTCGGCCGCCGTACCGCCGAGGGCCGCCTCGTTCAGCCGGATCTCGGACAGCAGCTCCTTCTTCGGCTCGGTCCAGTACTGCTCGACGAGCTGGGCCAGCATGTGGAGCCGCTGCCAGTCGGTGGCGAGGAAGGTCGCGGCCTGCGGCGACGAGCGCCAGGTCTCGTACCACTCCAGGGTCCGGCTGTCGTAGTCGTGACCGCCAGGGAGCGCTGGCGTCGGCCCATCGGGGCCGGCCGCAGGGAGGACTGCGCCAGCGGCCGGATCGGCGTTGCGCCGGCGCCGCTGCGACGGGTCCTTCGGAACAGGGCCTACACCGGCCATCGTGATCACCTCTCGGGTGCCGTTGCGGCACGTCATCGCCCGGCCGTTGCGGCCTGGGCGGGGTCACACTGGGTTACTGAAGCGGCCGCCTGGGATCCCCCAGACCCGTACGCACCGCGAGGTCCCTCCCCCGCGGGTCCCTGCCGGTGGGCCCGAGGGGGTCACCCCCCAGGGTCTAGTCACCCTCCGTGCCCGCCGGCAGGTCCCAGCCCATGGCGATCAGGGCCTCTCGGGTGCCCGGGCCCAGTACGTAGCGTGGCAGTGGGTCACTCAGGGTCGTGACATCGACCAGCGGGGCCGGCTCGGGGGCGCCAAGCAGCGGCTGGCCGATGACCTGGGTGCGGATGAAGTCCATGCACTCGGCCTCGGAGCGGAACCACATGCCTGTGCTGACCATGAGGCCTTCGAGTTGGAGCACCGCCTGCCACGGGTAGCCAGGGCTGAAGCCTTCGCCTTCGGTCTCGAAGCAGGCGAACCAGCCGGCGCTCATGTGTTCCACCCTCCTGGCTGGTGCTGTGCGGTCTCTCGGCTGTGGCAGCTGTGGCAGAGGCCGCGGCCGTGTTTCGGGTCGTCGGGGTCGTGGCCGCGCTCGACCAGCTCGCGCCGGCTGAGCGGGTGGTGGTCGGCGTGCTGGCTGGGCTTGGCGCGGCAGAGGACGCAGACGGGGTCGCGGGCGAGGACGGCCGGCCGGAATCGGGTGCGGTGCCGCTGGCCGTAGCCGCGCTGGGTGGTGGTGCCGCGGGCTCGGTCTGCTTCGGCGCGGTGGGTCGGGCAGCGTCCGCCGTCGGTGAGTTCGGGGCATCCGGGGACGGTGCACACGGTGTGTGCTCGTCGTCTGGTCACGGTGATCACCTGCCTCTACGCTGGCGCCTTCGACTGGAGGGGGTTGTGATGGCGTCTCAGGTGATTCAGGGTGTGGTCGTGGGCGGGCTGACGCTGGTGGTCGGCGGGTTCGCGCTGGGGTTCTTTCCTGTGGGCGACGATTGCGGGTCGCCGTGGTCGCCTAAGGAGTCGAGTTACCTGCGGACCGTGTCGGCGGAGTGCACGCTGAAGGTTGCGGAGCGGCAGGCGCCAGCGTGGATGTTGCTCGTTGGCGGGGCCGCGGCGTTGTTCGGGGGCCTGGCGGCCCGGCCGAAGCCGGAGCCGGAGCCGAGGGTGTCCGGGCGGGAGCCCGCACCGGTCGGTGAGGGCGAGGGCCCGCTCGTGCCGTAGCGGTCAGACGCGGGGCGGCCAGGACCACGTGCCCGGCTCGGTGCCCTCGGGCCGGGTGGTGGCCCAGTGGGCGTCCACGCCGTCGAGGTGGACCTGCAGGTTGCAGCCGGCCGGGAAGGCTCGGGTGATGACGGCGGGGTAGCTGTCGCCGGCGGTGACCATGCTGCCGAGGGTGGCGACGTCGATGCGGTCGCGGGTGGCTCGGCCTGCGCGACGGCGGTTGATTGCGTCGGCGTCGTGCTGGTCGAGTGTGTAGAGCACGGTGCGGCCGATGGTGGGCTGGGCCAACGGATCCTCCGGGTCAGGCTGCGATGGTGCGGTGGGCCTTCGCGCGGGTGCGGGCCTCGGCGCGGGCGACGTCGAGCTGGGCGTAGAGCGGGCGATCGTGGTCGTCCAGGCCGACGGGCTCCAGGAGGCCTCGGTGTCGCCAGCTGCGGATGGTGGGGGGCTTGACACCGCAGAGGGCGGCGGCCTCGGCCGTGGTCATCAGCACAGTGGCCTCCTCCGGGGAACGACGAAGGGCCCGACGCTGGTCGGGCCCTTCTGGAAGCGGACGCAGTTGTTCTGCTGGCATCAGCGTTGCACAGCGTGCCGATCACGCGCAAGCGCCTTGATCCAGTGGACGTCGGAGCGGGCGGGGTCGCCCGGGTCGTCCTTGATCAAGTACCCCTCTCGGGGCCCCTCTCCGGCAGACTGTTGCTGTTGCTGTTGCTCGGTCTGACCAGCAGCAACACCTGCGAGAAGGGGTTGCAGAGCGGCCGGGGGGAGAGGGGGCAGATCCTCCCGCCGAACGCCGGTCGACACCCCGCGGTCCTTGACGCGCACCCCGCGGTTGACGGGGACGCCGGCGGCCTTGCACAGCGCGCGGATGCGGTCGGTCGCGGTCTCATCCCCGAGGATCGCGGCGGCGAGCTGGGCGAGGTGCAGCCCCTTCTCCGTGCCGATGGTCAGGTGGAGGGCGGCGAGGAACGCGGTCGCGTCCTTCCCCGCCGGCCCGTCCTCGGCCGTCTCGGCGGCGGGCGGGGTGGCGCACCAGGAGGCGATGAGCCAGCCGGCAGCGAGCGGCCACCAGAGCACGGGAGCGGCGGCGAGCATCCCGGCGGCGAACGCGGCGCCGGACACGGTGCCGATGATGCGGGCGATGCCGGACTTGATGCCGTCCCGGGCCCACCAGTCGGTGACGCGGTGGAGGAGCACTCCCCCGCCGGCCAGCGCGCGGCCGGTCACTGGATGGCCATCGTGACGACGGCGCCGGCGGCGTTGACGGCGGAGGCGAGCGGGACGGCGGCGGCCCCGGCGACGGTGCCGGACAGGCCGAGGCAGGCGCCGGCGAGGGAGCCGACGGCGAGCTTGCGCGGGGAGATGGCCGTCGCCCACTTCGCCAGGCAGAGGATGGTCACGGTGAGCAGGAGGACGACGACATACCCGCCGCTGGTGAGGGCGACCTGCTGGGCCCGGGTGGTGTCGGAGGTGGAGCCGCCCACGCCGAAGACGAGAGCCAGGTCCCCGAGGCCGCTGGCACCCCACAGGGCGATGCCGAATGTGCCGGAGAGGAGGCCGCCGGTGGAGATGATGCCGATCATGCCGTAGGCGATGGCGAGGAGGTACGGGACGGCGGCGGCCGGCTTGTGCGCCTCGTGGAACCACCAGCGCACGCCGATGCCGATGACGATGCTGATGCCGACGCAGAGGCCGCCGAGAGTGACCGTGTTCATGGGGGGCCTACCTGAGGATGAGGGGGAGGGCGAGGAGGGTGAGGGCGGCCCAGATGCCGCACGCGGTGCGCAGGGTGACCGTGGGGCCGTGGGGGTGCACGGCGGCGAGGACGGTGAGCGCGAGCGCGGCGGGGACCGCCCAGAGGAGGGCGGCGTTCACACGTAGCCTCCGTTCCCGTGGCGCCGCTCGTGCGCGGCCTTCTTCTCCTGGTTGGCGTCCTCCTCGGCCTTGCGGGCCCGGGAGAGTGCAGTCCGCACGTACGCGGCGTCGGTCGCCATTCCCTGGAGCGCCAGCTGCTGGACGATGGTCCGCGCGTCGGCGTCGAGTCCGCCGAGGTGCCTGGCCATGAGGGTGACCGCTCGCGCGACGGTCAGGCCGCCGACCTGGGGCGCATCACCGCGCATCATCGCGCGGGCGGGGTCGAGGGCGGGGTGCTCGTCGACGGTCGGAGGCGCGGTGACACGGTCAAGGCGGACGCTCGGGACGGCGCGCTCGATCAGGAGGGCGACGTGCTCGGGGGTGAGGTTGACCCGGTAGGTGGCGAGGATCTCGGCGATCTCGGCGTCGGTCGCGTTCGGGTTGGCGGCGGCGACGCGCTGGACGGCGGCCGTGGGGCCGATCTCGGCGAACTGCTCGGCGATGACGTCCTCGGCGGACCGGGCGGGGAGGGCAGATGCGGGCGGATGCGCCACGGATGCGCCGCTGGTCACGTGGGTGACGGCCCGGGTGCGTACGGCGGTGGTCGCCTCCTCGTGAGCGAGGAGCCAGCCCCAGAACCCGAAGGAGGGGAGCCGGAATGCGTCCTCGCCGCGGGCGGCGCGGGCGGCGGCCCGGTCGGCGTTCCAGGAGAGGGCGGAGACGACCAGCAGGCCGACAGCGGGGGAGGCATAGAGGACTTCGGCGGGTCGGCCGCCGTTCGCGATGTCGGCGTGGACGAGGTTGAGGTAGACCGACGTGGCGGCCATGCCGAGGGCGGCGAGGACGCTGGGGGCGGCGGAGCGGCCGGCGCGGATGGCGTCACTCGCGGAGCGGAGGCAGAGGTAAGCGATGCCGTCGAAGACGAGGCCGGCGCCGACGGCGAGCCAGTGCGGGACACCGTAGTGGCGGGCGACGACGTAGAGGGACCAGGCGGCCATGCAGGCGGCAGCGGTGCGGACGAGGGCCATGGCGACCTGTCGGCCGAGGTTGGCGGCGACGCGTCGGACGTAGTCGACCTGGGGGGTGGCGGTCATGGTTGGTGTGCTCCGGGGAGGCAGTGGCAGCGAAGGATGTCCTTCGCTGCCGCGAGAGGAGGGGCTTGGTGTTGGTCAGGCGAAGCGGAGGAAGTCGGCCGTCACGTCGTCGCCGTGCTCGCTGGTCACCGTGATGGCGGACACGGTCTCGGCCGCCGCGAGCAGGACGGTGGCCAGCTCGACGCTGTGTCGGTCGAGGGCCTTGCCGTGCTGTCGGCCGTCGGTGGTGAAGGTCACCAGGTAGACGGGCTGCGGGGTCCACTCCAGCCCCTTGTCGGTCAGGGAGATCCACGCGGGGCGGGTCGGGGTGGACGGCGACATGTGGATGAGGCCGGCGCGCTGAGCGGTGCGGAGTGCGGCGAGGAGGCCGGTCTTGCCGGTGTCCTGGCGCATCCGGTCCGCGACCACGTTCGCGGGGCCGGACGGGTGGGTCTGCAGGTAGCTGACGAGGTCGGCGACGGTGCTGGCCTGGCGGGTGGCGGTGGTGAGCATTGGGTTCCTCCCCTGGGTGGCGGTGGGTGCCTGCCTTCCTCCATAATTGCATCATGAAGTTGCAACGTCAAGATGCATCACGAAGCGGCAAGCGTCGCCCCTACCAGCGATGGAACATCGCGTGGCATCATCAGGGCATGACCAGCACTGACGACCAGCAGGCGGCACGCACCCGGCTCGCTGAGCTCAGCGCTGCCTACGCCGCCGCCGAAGCCGCCCTCGACACCGCCCGCGACGCACTGAACGCCGGCATCGTCGACGTCCTCAAAGCCCGGGCCCTCGGCCCGTCCGAGGTGACGCGCATCGTGCCGTACGAGCGCCAGCATGTCGGCCGCATCGCCAAGGCCGGCGGAGTTCCACCGCTCCGCGAGCGCACCGTCGTCAGCGCCAAGAAGGCGACCCCTGTCGACGGCTGATCAGCCCGCATCACGGCGCATCACGGCCCCGCCCGGGCGACTCGGGCGGGGCCGTTGCTGTGCTCTGACCTGCGGCGCATCAGTGCCGCATCACTGGCGCATCACGCTGCGGTGAGTTCGCCGATGGTCTGCTCGACGCTTGCGGTGTACTCGGCCGGCTCGAACGTGTTGCGGCACGCGAGGCACTCGCGGACGCCGTCCGTACGCTCACACAGGCCCAGGACGCGGCAGGACGGGCACGCGCTGCGGACGGGACGCGCCGGCCGGGGCCCGACGCCGGTGATGCTGCTGAGGTGGTGGTGGAGCTCGGCGACTTCCTCGGCCAGGTCCTCGGCGTACGGCCGGAGGACGGCGTAGTCGAGGTGGAACCGGAGCGCCGCGGTCGCCGTGGCGGCGGCGTGCTCGCTGTCGAGGGCGTAGGGGAGGCGCGGGCCCGCCGGGACGCGGACCCAGCCGGTCCAGTCGTTGGCCTTCCGGCGGTCCTCAACGACCGCCGCGGCCCAGCTGGTGAGGATGGCCAGCGTCGGCGTGCCGTCGCGCCGGGGGCCGAGCTCGTCGAGCGCGGCCAGGCGGCACGGCAGCGGCGGGGTGCGGGTAGCGCCGGTAACGCGGTCACCTTGAGCGCCGGCGGCCGGCAGCAGCGCGAGGTGGGTGTGGGCGATGAGCACGGGCATCTCGCCGAGGTGGGTCCGGAGGCGGGCGGTGTACGGGGCGGTGAGCATGTCCGGTCTCCTGGTACTGGGCGGTGCGGGAACGGGCGATCAGGCGCAGATGGTGCAGCGGTGGCCGGCGTCCTCGCTCTCGTGGCACCGGTCGACGCAGGAGCGGCAGTAGTCGCTGTGGTGGTGGCGGGCGCGGCCGTCGAACCGCGTGTCGGTGTGGTCGAACTGGCGGCCGCAGCGGGCGCAGGTGTCGCAGCAGATGCCCATGCAGGTGTCGGGGTCGTGGTCGAGGGGCGGGGTGTTCATCGGGTGGTCTCCGTCGGGTGGGGTGGTCAGGTGGTGCTGCCGGGCCGGGGGATGAGGCCGCTGTCCTCGGCGGCCTCGCGGGTGGGCTGGTGGTGCTCGGGGTCCTGGCCGTCGCGGGCGCCGCCGAGGGCGAGGCCGATCACGAGGGCGGCCATGCCGGCGACCATCAGGCCGCCGGCGACCGCGGCAACGTCGGTCACGCGCCGCTGCCCTGGCCGCAGGTCTGGCTGTGCCGGTCGACCCGACAGACCGCGCACAGGCCGGTGAACCGGGTCCGACTCCCGCAGGCGGTGCAGACGCTGGCCGGGCGGGGGGTCGACTCGCGGCCACCGGCCATCGAGGCGGCACACGCGGGGCAAATGCCCTCGGGCAGCTCGCCGACGGCGCTGGTCTGGGTGAGGGCCTCGGGGACGACGGCGAGTTCGTCGCACGCGGTGAAGGTGAGGGTGCCGGGCTCGGGGTCGGGGAGGAAGATCGGGGTCGGGATGATGTGTCTGAACGTGGGGTCGGCGGTGGCGTAGGGGCTGGGCGGGTTGGGGGCGATGCGAACCACGGTGTCTCCTCGGGTTGGGCCCGCCCGCGGTGTGCGGGCGGGCGTCAGACGGCGGGGGCCTGCTGGCTGGTTACGGCCGCGAGGACGGCGTCCGCGAGCTGTCGCCGGATGCTGATCGGGACGAAGTAGCCGGCCCTGGCCAGGGTGTGGCTGGCGGCGTTGAAGGCGAGGGCCCGGTGGTCGGCGGGGGCCGCCGGGTCGGCCGGGTTGGGGTCGGTGAGGGCGAGGAGGATCTCGGCGGCCTCCGCACCGGGGTCGGTGCAGTCGGCGAGCCAGCCGGCCTTGTAGCGGAGCAACGCGGCAGCCTCGGCGAGTGCGGCAGTCCGGGCGTTGGCGGGCTCGGCGCGGAGTTGCTGGCTGGTCACAGGCCCTCCCCTGCGGTGGCGCGGGTGGCGAGCCGGATCGCCCGGGCGCGGGCCTGCAGGTCGATCGACTCCCGGCGCCGGACAGCACGGGCCTCGACCTGCTCGGGCGAGTTCCACCACGTCGAGTAGACGCCGTGCTGCGGGCAGTCTCGGTGCCACTCGCGGTGCTCGGTGACCTCCATGCCGACGGCGAGACGGCCGCAGGTACAAACGGTGGCGGCGACCCAGTCGCGGATGGTCTTCTCCATCTCGGCCAGCGCGGCGTTGCCCTTGGCCTGCGCGGCGAGGTTCTCGTCGCTGTCGGTCAGGGTGGAGTGGGCCTTGCGAAGCGCGCGCTGGTAGCGGCCCTGGGCGGGCTTGATCTCGTCGAGGAGCTGCCAGAAGGTCTGGTAGGTGCGGGGGGTGAAGTCGGGCAGTTCCACGGCGGGGCTCCAGGGGGTCTGTGCGGCCTGCGGGGCCGGTGGGTGGTCAGGTGGTGGGCTGGAGGAGGCGTATCGAGGTGGGACCGGTACGGAGGGTCAGGAGGGTGCCGGTGCCGTCGGTGAGGACCGCGGCGCCGATGCGGACGAGTGCGGTGTCGGGGAGTCGGCCGAGCCAGGCGCAGAGCGCGGGCAGGTCCTCGGCCGGGATGGTGTGGCGCCAGGGGGTGACGTGGGAGGCGGAGGCCAGACGGGGGGCGTGGCCGGGGCCCGCGGTGACGAGGATGCCGCCGAGGTCGGGGAGGGCGGTGAGAGCGAGGGGACCGGGCTGGGTGAGGAGCCAGGTCAGGCCGCTGGCGGGGAGTGCGCTGCTGCCTGCGGTCTGGGTGGTGCGCTGGTTCATCGGGGGCTCCGTGACTGGTCTGGGTGGTGCGGCTGGCCGCCAAGAGGCTGGCGGCCGACGGAGGGTTGCGGCGGGCCGTCAGCTCTGGTCGGCGATCAGGTGCCAGGCCGGGTCCGGGTGGTCGGCGTAGTCGAGCTCGATGCAGGCGTGGTGCAGGCGCGCGTCGCGCTCGGCCTGCCCAGCCGGGTCGAACGGCGCGACGATCACCGTCTCGCCCATATCGGCGCTGGCGTAGTCCGTGCAGACGTAGGTGGTGTCGCGGTCGTAGGGGCCCTCGCTGGCGTGGCCGACACCCTCGTGGTGGTCGAGGATGGCGTCGCGGAGTTCCTCGCCCCGCCACCCGGCGGCGTCGTGGGAGTCGGGCAGAGGGATGCCGTACAGCAGGACGGCGCTGTTGTAGATGCCCATCGGGGTGGCTCCTTCGGGTAGGTGGCACTGTCGCGGCCTGGAGGGCCGTGACGGTCACGGGCGCGGACAGTCAGAGGCCGAGGGCGGCGTAGGCGGCGCGGTGGGAGGCGCGGGTGCGGGCGTCGTCGAGGTGGCCCCCGAGCAAGCAGTGGGGCCGGTCGCACGCGACGGTGACGTGGCCCTCGGGCTCCCGGCCGTAGTGAACGCGGAAGGCGAGACGGCCGGGGGAGTAGATCTCTCGGCCGTGGCACAGCCGCGGGGCACCGCGGTGCGTCGAACCGGTCCACACCAGGTGGCCGTCGTCGGTTGGCCGGGCGAGCGCGGCGACCTTGGCCTCGGGGCTGTCGTACTCGGGCCGGACGGGGCCGTCGGACGGGGTGGTCATGGTGTCGACCTGGTGGGCGGGGGCGACACACGTCGCGTCGCCGCAGCCGGGCCGCGCGTGGCCGACGGGGGCGGCGCCGTCGTGGTGGAGCTGGTAGGCGATGCGGCGGGCGCTGTAGTGCGTGCTGCCGACGCTGAATGCGGGCGTGGTGCGCCGGCGGCGCCCAGTCCAGATGAGGTGGCCGTCCGGGCCTGCCTCGGTGTGCAGGCGGAACGCGGCCTCCAACTCCGGGGTGATCGGGGGTGCCGGGCGCTGGGGCTGCGGGATGCCGAGGTCCGTACGCAGCGCTCGGACCTGCTGGCGACCAACGCTGAGTGCGCGGCTGATGGCGAAGTCGGTGAGGCCGGCGCGCAGGAGGGTGATTGCGGTGGTGCGGTCGAAGGGGGTCATCGCGGGTCCTCGGGGTGGTCGTCCTCGATGTCGGCGGGTGTGATTTGCCAGCCGGCATCGGCGAGGGCGTGGGTGATCTGGTCGGTGAGCGCGTCGGGGTCGAGGTGCTGGCCGTCGACCGCGGCGGCGCGGATGGTCTGGACGGCGGCAGCCGGGATCCCGGTCACCGGGTGTGTCGCTGGGGGTGGACGCCGGGGTAGGGGCGGCCGGCCTCGGTGCGGCAGGGGATGCCGGGTTCGACCTGGCAGGCCGGGCAGACGGCGGTGGCCACGAGGCGTGCGTCGGTCTGGCGGGAGTCGTGCGGGGAGGCGAGGACGGCGCGGGTGCTGCGGAGGCGGCAGGGGCGTCCGGGGGCAGCTCCGCAGTGGCCGCAGTGCACGGTGAGCGCGGGGTGCTGCAGGGCGCGGAGGTGGGCGCGGAGGCTGGCGGGCATCGGGCGGCCCATCAGGCGGCCCTGCTCGCGTCGAGGCGGGCCGGGTGGACGTCGGCCATGCGTCGGCGCTGGTAGGTGGTGTGGCAGGGCCGTCCCGCCGGGGCCTGGCATCGAGGGCACTCGACTCCGAGGGGGCCGGGGCGTCGGACGGCCGCGTGTTCGGCGGGGATCGTCCGACCGACGCTGGAGATGAGTTCGGCGACCGGTCGGCGGCGGAGGGGCTCCCCGAGGGCCGCGCGGTTCCGCTGGGCGCGGAGAGCGTCAAGGTAGGCGGGGACGTCGTCGGGGTCGGCGTCGGGGACCTCGGCGGCCAGACCGGGCCCCTGGAGGTCCGCGGCGGCCTGGTCCCGGAGACGCCGAACGTGTTCGCGGATGTCGGCCGGCATGACCCAGTTGCGGGTGTTGGCGTAGTGGTGCGTCACCGCGGCCTGCGCCTGCTCGTAGTCGATGTCGGCAAGGACGGTCTGCCAGGCGCGGACGTCGGCGTCGCCGACCGTGCGACGGTCGAACGCGGCGGCAAGGGCCAGCAGCGTGGCGGTCTCGGATCGGTTCATTGGGCGGCTTCCTCTCGGGCGTACCGGGCCGCAAGGTCGAGGGCCTGCTGGACGCGCTGGTCGGTGGTGGAGAGCTGGGGAACGGCGCCGACGGCGGCGGGAAGGTAGGCGACGCCGTTGTCCGGCGGGGCCTCCAGGGACTGCCACCCGTCCACCCAGGCGGCGGCGGTGGCCGGAGTCCCCTTCAGCCGGGCGGAGCTTGCGGCGAACGCCACCATCGCGGGCACGCCGACGCGTGTGACGGCCTGCTCGGCGGCCTCCCACTGGGACTCCCGCAGGGCCCAGCCGATGCCCGCGATGCCTGCGGCTGCGACGGCGGTCTTGAGGTCGAGAAGTCGGTCGGGATGGGCTACGGGCCGCTCGGCAGCAGCTCCCCTGTTCCTTCCGAAGGAAGGAACAGGGGGCATGGCAGCGGCATGGGCATCCGCAGCACCGTCGGCGGGGGTGCTGTGTGACGATGCCTGCTGACCTGCGGCGGAGTCCCAAGAATGGGGTTCGTTTCGCTCTCGATTCGCCGAGCTTTCGTCGCTGAAACGAGGACGATTCGAGGCGTTTTCGTCAGCGATTCGGTTCGAGTTTCGGGCGGCGCGGCTCTTCGCAGCCCGGTCTGCGGCGGCCCGCCGGTTCGCCTCGTCCTGAGCCTTGGTGAGGTTCCTGCCGCCCTCGAAGAAGTCGTGAATCACATAGTCGCCGGGGTCCGGCTGCGGGCAGCGGGGGCAAGCGTGGTCGGCCTGGTGCCACAGCCCGACCTTGACCAGCTTGGCCGCCTGGGGGGCGGTGCCGTACAGCTGGGCGATGACCGCCGGGACGACGCCCTCGGTGAGGTGCTGGGCGGAGTAGGAACCGGCGCGCACGAAGAGTCCGATCGCCGCGTTCCCGGCCTTCAGCCACTTCGGGTGGCTGTGGGCCTTGTCGTCGATCTTGAACCACGGCACGGGTGCTCCTGCGAGGGTGGTCGCCCGGGCCGAGCGGACGGTGTCCAGCGCGGCCCGGGCGGGTCGAGTGGGTCAGGCGGCGGACAGGGCCGGCCGACGGAGGTCGCGTCCGCACGCGCACCGGACGCCGTCCTCGGCCTTGAGGTACTTCCAGCGGTGGAAGGGGCACGGCTCGACCAGCAGCGGGCCGGGCGCGTGCTGGACGATCGCGGTGCGGGGGCTGTACGGGCCGCCCATCGCGCGCACGGGGTGCAGGTCCTGGCAGGCGAGACACTGGCCGACCGTCCCCGGCGGGATGGCCTGGGTGAGGTGTTCGGTGCGCGATCCCGGGCAGATCCTGGGCGGGTCGAGGTCGCGCGGCCGGAAGGTGAGCTCGCGTCCGGTCGGTCCGGCGGGCTCCTGGCCGGAGCCGACCGCCCGCCCGTCGCAGGAGCCGCACACCCGGTCGCCCGCCGGCACCGTCTCGCGGGAGAGGAACTGGTCGTCGCGGACGCTGCCGGTGCACCACAGGTGGTAGACGGTCCGGCCGTTGCCGTAGCGGACGCCGGAGCGGACCCGGTGCCAGCGGGACATGCGCTCGGTCCGGACGAGGCGGGGGCCCTCGGTGAGCGGCTCGACGTCCTGGCTGTACAGGCCGAGACTGCTCACGGGCGGAAACAACTGGACCGTCATGCCGTCCTCCTGGTGCTGGTGGTGCTCGGGGTAGGGGCCCGGCCGGTGGCGGCCTGGGCGAGGCGGAAGTCCTGACCGCTGGAGCGGCGCTTGCCGCTGGCGACCGCCCGGGCGTCCACCAGGGCGCTGGCGGACTGCGGGGTCGGGAGCCGCTGGGGGGTGTAGCCGGGGCCGGGCGGCGGCTCGGGTTGGCCGCGCTCGGCGGCCGGGGTGTGGAGGCTGCAGCGCTCGCCGACACCGCCGTACGGGCGGCTCGCCCGGCCGCAGTGCCTGCCCAGCGAGGGCACCCACTGGTTGCAGCTCATCGGCGCCAGGCCGGCGGGAGGCCGACCAGCAGCTGGTCGACCTCCTCACCAACCGGTACGCCGGCGAGCTCCAGCTCGGTGAGGAGACTCATCGCGGCCGTGGTGACCGCCGGGTGCCCGCTCGTCAGGCCGTGGGCGATGTGGTCGGCGACCGTGCGCCGCAGGACCTCGGCCGGATCGGGGTCGGTCTGGGAAGCGGTCATGGCGGCGGTCCTCACGTCACGGGCGGTGCGGGTAGAGGGTTCTGCGGACGGCGGCGCGGGCGCGGCGCTGGGCGTCGGCGGCGGCCTGCTGCTGCTCGTGCTGCACCTGGTCGTGCCAGAGCACGGCCCAGGCGGCGGCGATCAGCAGGGCGGCGGCGAGGAGGGAGATCAGCACGGGATCTCCTCCGCCGTCGCGGCGACCGGGACGGGGCAGGTGTAGCGGTCGGTCGGGACACCGTCGGCGTAGAGCGCCCAGTAGCCGGACGGGTCCTGCTCGTTGATCGGCGCCCAGTGCAGGCGGGCGTAGGGCTGGAGGCGACGGACGGCGGCCTCGCAGGCCGCGGCGGCGGCCGACCGGCTGACGTACAGACCGGTCGCCCGGGCGTCCAGCTCGGCCCGGTAGACGGTCAGGTCGGTCCGCAGGACGTTCGCGGCCTCCAGGGCCCGGACGATCGCGGCCGGCCGCGGGTCCTGGCCGAGCATCGTGCGCACAACCAACTCGGCGGCGCGGATGAGGTGCTGGCGGGCGCTGATCGGCGGTGCGGGGCTACGGGTAGGCTGGTTCACAGCCCTACCTCCTTCGAGACGTTGATCGGTGGGGCAGAGGGCCTTCGTCCGGCGGCATCCGGGTGAGGGCCCGCCCCATGTCTGGGGGTGGGTCAGGCCGCGGCCGGCTGGCGGCGCGGCGCGCGGCGCGGCTCGGGCGCCCGGAGCGTCGGGTCGAGGCCGCGGTTGGATCGCGAGTCCTGCGACTCGTGCTCGTCCAGCCAGGCGTCCAGCGCCTCGATGCGGAAGAGAACCCGTCCGCCGGCGCGGAAGCCGGGCGGAGCGGTGCGGCGGTGTCGGAGGCCGCGGAGTCCCTTGGGCGTGCGGCCGATGTAGGCGGCGGCCTCATCCAAGGTCAGGACGGGCGACTTCGTGCTGTCCATCGTTTCCCTCCATTGCTCAATGAGTCAGGTCGGCGATTTCGGTGACGTCGACGCCCAGGCCATCGGCGATGCGTCTCATCACCTCGGGCTGGGCGCCGCGCTGCCCTCGCTCGATGCGGGACAAATGCGCAGCTGAGACATCTACTGCGGCGGCGAACCGCCGCAGGCCGTAGCCCAGCCGTTCGCGTCGCTGTCGGATGTTCGGTCCGTGCGCTCTCACGACAGCAACACTATGAGCAACGATGGGAAATGGCAAGCATTGATGAGCAGTGCTTCTGCGCGCGGCCTCTCACCTGGGCAAATGGCGGGAACCTGACTGCACAACCGCAGGCGCGATCTGCGATGCTGTTGCCTAACGTTGACCCGCGTGAGGAATCGGAGCCGTGATGAGCGCAGCCACAGGGGCTGACCTCGACTGGGCCGGGATCGGCCAAGCCATCCGGGAAGCGCGCGTTCGGCTCGGCATGAATCAGACCCAGCTGGCGGATGCGGCTGGCCTGGACCGGCGGACGATCTCCAACTACGAGAACGGTCGTCATCCGGCGTCGGCTCGGATCCCCGAGGGCTACTACGCCGTGGCGAGCGTCTTCGACTGGCCGACGGGCAGCGTCGAGTCGAAGCTGGGCCTCCCCGTGCGCACTCAGCGCACCGGGCGCGGCCCCGACATCGCTTCGCCCTCTCTGGCGCAGTCGCCGGGCGACCTGTTCCCCTGGGTCGGGCGCTTCGCCCGAGCTGCCGTTGCAGCGGGCGGGGACCCCGCGCTGCGGGACCAGCTGGAGGAGGTGGCCGACCGGCTACTGCAGTCCATCGCTTCTGGCGGGCCGACGTCGGCGCCGGCGCACCGGTCCTACGCGCTCGCCGCCTACCGCCCCCATGCCTGGGACGAGGGGGACGTCGGCGTCCCTGACGACGATGCCGAGCGAATCCAGCGTTTCCTGGACGAGCAGATGAGACGTCAGGGCGGGCCGCAGTAGGGAGGGCAACTCCCTGGCATACCCGCTAGCTGGGTGACTTAACGTGCATATTTACTCACCTTTGACCGTGAGAATGTGCCAGAATTCAACCGCCGACATGCCTCCCACACACGTCTGGATGTAGGGGGAGAGGCATGCCCGCAGCCAACGCCGTCGTCGCTGGGCTGTCGTACGACCCTGCCGCCGAGATCGAGATGATGGGGATCCCCATCTACCGGCTCTGGCTGCGGGACACCTGGGGAGCCTGGAGCCCCCGCCACCGCGCCGTGACGATCGCCGCCGGGCTCAGCCCCGTGGAGGAGCGCTGCGTCCTTGCGCATGAACTCGAACACATCCTCGCGAAGGACGCCGGCTGCGGCGTGCCCGCCGGCCGGGCCGCCGAGCGCCGGGCTGACCGGATGGCCGCGCGGAAGCTGGTCGCCCTGTCCGACTTCTGCGCGGCCCGCCAGTGGGCACAGTCCGAGGCAGAGCTCGCCGCCGAGCTGAACATCACCACCTGGGTCCTGCGGGCCCGCCTCGACGACCTGGAGGGGGGTACCCAGTGGCTGGGTACATCGAAGATCGCTGGCTGACCAAGCGCCCCGACCCCGCAACCGGGAAGCGCCGGCGCACCGCGCTCTGGGGCAAGGGCAAGCGCTACAAGGTCGCCGGGATTCCGGGTGTCCGCTCAAGGTCGTTCGACACGGCCGGCGACGCCAAGCTGTGGAAGGACAAGGCGTCCGTCAAGAAGGCTGAGGGGAAGTTCGTCGACCCGCGCGACGGCCAGGTCCTCCTCGCGGACTACATCGAGACCACGTGGTGGCCCGGCACGGAGTACCCACCGTCGTCCCGCGCGACGGTCCAGAGCCGGCTCCGGAATCACATCATCCCGTTGCTCGGGCACCTCCAGCTCAACGAGATCGACTACGAGGTGCTCAAGCAGTGGCGCAAGGACCTGCTCAAGCGGGTGGCGCCGAGCTCCGCCCAGGCGATCTGGGCTCACCTGAACAGCATCCTGGAGGCGGCGCGCAAGGGCCGGCGGATCCCGGAGAACCCGTGTCGGGAGCACTCCGAGCTGCGGCCGGAGGCTGGCGAAGGACGCAAGGCGAAGGCGTGGCCGCGCACGACGGTCGACGGCATCCGGGCCGGTCTCCCCGCCCACTACCAGGTCCTGGTCGACCTCGGGGCCGGCCTCGGCCTGCGCCAGGGCGAGGCCCTCGGGCTCGGAGAGGGCGACTTCGACTGGGAGGCCGGAACGGTCTTCATCCAGCGTCAGCTCCGGCATGACGAGCGCGGGCGCGCCTACTACTGCCTCCCGAAGGGGCGGAAGACCAGGCGCGTGCCGGTGGCACCGAGGCTCGCAGCGCGCATCCGCGAGCACATCGCCCAGCACCCCCCAGTGCCAACGACGCTGCCCTGGCAGGACCCCGAGACGCCGATGACCGACCTGGAGGCGAAGCAGCGCAAGCCGCGGACCGCCAAGCTGCTCGTCGTCACAGCGAAGGATCGAGAGCCGGTCTCGGCCGACGTCTTCAACCGGATCTACTGGAAGCCGGCGCTGGAGGCCGCGGGCGTGATCGCGCGGCTCGACCTCTCGACGCTGCCCGCGGTGAAGTGGCGGCGGCCGAAGAAGACGTACGGCGACACCCGAGAGCACGGCTACCACTGCCTCCGCCACACATACGCCTCGGTGAACCTGGGCGCTGGGGAGGCGCCGGCCGCCGTCTGCGCGTGGATGGGGCACGCCTCCCTGAAGGTGACCCTGGAGGTGTACGGTCATATGGTGCCGGGCGCCGTCCAGCGCGGCCTGGCCGCGATCGACACGTGGTTCGATGCCCCCCAGCCGCAAAATCTCCCTCAGGACTCCCTGGGAGGGCTGGTGGCCCGGTGGGCGGAGGAGCTCTCGCTGGTCGGTGCGGGGTCCGGATCAAAGACGGGCATGAACAAGCAGTTCAAGCGCGTCAACTTCGTCGAGGAGCCCGAACCCCCGAAGGAGTGAGCCGGCCGGCCCCGCGTCCCGGCGCCGATGCGCGAGGATGGGGGCATGCCGAACCGTCTCGCCGACGCGACCTCGCCCTATCTGCAGCAGCACGCCGACAACCCGGTGGACTGGTGGCCCTGGGGCCCCGAGGCCTTCGCGGAGGCACGCCGGCGGGGGGTGCCGGTGCTGCTGTCGGTCGGCTACGCCGCCTGCCACTGGTGCCACGTGATGGCGCACGAGTCCTTCGAGGACGACGCGCTGGCCGCGTACGCCAACGAGCGCTTCGTCGCGGTGAAGGTCGACCGCGAGGAGCGGCCCGACGTCGACGCCGTCTACATGGAGGCGGTGCAGGCCGCCACCGGCCAGGGCGGCTGGCCGATGACGGTCTTCCTCACGCCGGACAAGGACCCGTTCTACTTCGGCACCTACTTCCCGCCCGAGCCCCGGCACGGCATGCCGTCCTTCCGACAGGTGCTGGAGGGCGTGGACGCCGCCTGGCGGGACCGCCGCGAGGAGGTCGGCGAGGTCGCCGCCCGGATCAGGGCCGACCTGGCGGAGCGCGCCTCGGTGTACACGGTCGGCTCCGGGGTGCACCGGCCGCCGGCCGAGGACGACCTGCACCGGGCACTGGTCGAGCTGAGCCGGGGCTTCGACCCCCGGCACGGCGGCTTCGGCGGCGCCCCCAAGTTCCCGCCGGCCATGGTGCTGGAGTTCCTGCTGCGCCACCACGCCAGGACCGGCTCCGAGGCGGCCCTGGAGATGGCCGTCCGCACCGCCGGGGCGATGGCCCGCGGCGGCCTGCACGACCAGCTCGGCGGCGGCTTCGCCCGCTACTCCGTGGACGCCGGCTGGGTGGTGCCGCACTTCGAGAAGATGCTGTACGACAACGCCCTGCTGCTGCGCGCCTACCTGCACCTGTGGCGGGCCACCGGCGACCCGCTCGCCCGCCGGGTCGCGCTCTCCACCGCCGACTTCCTGCTGCGCGAACTGCGCACCCCCGAGGGCGCGTTCGCCTCCGCGCTGGACGCCGACAGCCTCGACCCGGCGACCGGGAAGTCCGCCGAGGGCGCGTACTACGCCTGGACCCCGGCCCAACTGGCCGAGGTGCTCGGCGAGGCGGACGGCGCGCTCGCCGCCGAGCTGTTCACGGTCACCGGCGCGGGCACCTTCGAGCACGGCTCCTCCGTCCTGCAGCTGCTCGCCGACCCGGCGGACCCCGAGGCGTACGAGCGCATCCGCACCCGGCTGTCCGAGGCCCGCGACCGGCGACCGGCGCCCGCCCGGGACGACAAGGTGGTCGCCGCCTGGAACGGCCTCGCCGTCGCGGCGCTCGCCGAGACCGGCGCCCTGCTGGAGCGCCCGGACCTGGTCGAGGCCGCCGAGCGCGCCGCCGACCTGCTGCTCTCCGTCCACCTCACCCCCGAGGGCCGGCTGCTGCGCACCTCCCGGGACGGGCGGGCCGGGGAGAACGCGGGCGTGCTGGAGGACTACGCCGACACCGCCGAGGGCTTCCTCGCGCTGTACGCCGTCACCGGCGCCGCCGAGTGGCTGGACCTCGCCGGGGCCCTGCTCGACACCGTGCTGAAGCATTTCGCCGACGAGGCGTCCGGCGCGCTGTACGACACCGCGGACGACGCCGAGGAGCTGATCCGCCGCCCGCAGGACCCGACCGACAACGCCACCCCGTCCGGCTGGACCGCCGCCGCCAACGCGCTGCTCGGCTACGCCGCGTACACCGGGTCGGAGCGCCACCGCACCGCCGCCGAGCGGGCCCTCGGCATCGTCGGCGCGCTCGCCGCCAAGGCGCCGCGCTTCATCGGCTGGGGCCTGGCCGCCGCCGAGGCGCTGCTGGACGGGCCGCGCGAGGTCGCCGTCGTCGGCCCGGCCGGGGACCCCGCGACGGCCGCCCTGCACCGCACCGCCCTGCTGGGCACCGCGCCCGGCGCGGTGGTCGCGGTGGGCGAGCCGGGGGGCGGCGAGGTGCCGCTGCTGGCCGACCGGCCGCTGGTCGGCGGTGCGCCCGCCGCGTACGTCTGCCGGCACTTCACCTGCGACGCGCCGACCACCGACCCGGCGGTGCTGGCCGAGCGGCTGGGCACGGCCGTTCGGTAGGGGGCGTCCGGTAGGGCCGGCGCCCTCCGGGTGGGGGGTCTCCGGCCGTTCCCGCCGACCGCCGGGGGCTGGGCCTGCGGCGGTGGATGCGGGAAGCTGGCCCCCTGCGGAGGGAGGGGGCGACGGTGCACGGGCTGCTGGAGTGGGGCGCGCGGCGCGAGCCGGCCGAGGTGGTGGCCGGCGCGCTGGTGGTGAACATCGGGTTGCTGGTGGTGGCGGTGCTGGCCGGCACCTGGCTGGTCCGTCGCTTCGGCGGGCGCCGGGTGACCCCGGTCCCCGGGCCGGTGACGGCCGCCGAGTGGTCGCTGGTCGCCGTCGCCGTGCTGCTCAACGCCGGGGTGGGGGTGGCCGGTTGGGCGCTCTGGCGGGCCGGCTGGATCGGCCTGTCGGCGGACACCGGGCTCCGCGCCGCGGCCGAACTCCTGCTGTTCACGCTGTTGATGGACGCGCTGATGTACGCCGGCCACTGGATCGCGCACCGCCGCCGGCTGTACCGGCTGGCGCACGAGATGCACCACCGCTTCCCCGACCCGCGCCCGTCCACGCTGTTCGTGCTGCACCCGCTGGAGGTGCTGGGCTTCGGCGGCACCTGGCTGGCGGTGCTCTGCGTCTGGGACCTCTCGATCGCCGCGATCGGCGGGTACGTCGCCCTGAACCTGGCCTTCGGGCTGCTGGGGCACCTCGGGGTGGAGCCCTTCCCGGCCCGGGTGCGGCGGTGGGCGGTGTTCCGCTGGGTGGCGCTGCCGATGTTCCACGCGGGCCACCACGCCGACCCGGGCGTCAACCTGGGTTTCTACACCACCGTCTGGGACCGCCTGTTCGGCACCGTCGACCCGGGCTACGACCGCGCGCGGACCGCCGCCGACACCGGCTGACCGGCACCGGCTGTCCCGACCCCGGCTGTACGGGGCCCGGGACCCGGCCGCGCCCTCCCGGGGCCGGTCACTCCCAGTCCCAGCGGATGCCCAGCAGGCAGGGCCGCAGCGCGGTGCCGACCAGGTGGACGCAGCGGTGCCCGTCCAGGGTCAACTCCTCGGTCTCGTACGGCTTCTCGCCGGGCGCGGAGAGGGCGAAGCGGTGGCAGCGGACGGGCAGCGCGGCCGGGTGGAAGGTGACCTGCAGGACGTACTGCCCGGCGCCGGAGTGGAAGCCGCGGAGGTACTCGGTGCTGGGCTCGGGCGTCGGGGTGTCGTCGAAGCCGTAGCCGAGCAGATGGGTGTCGCCGGCCCGCAGCCGGCGGTCCAGCAGCAGTTCGGCGACCAGCAGGTCGTGGGCCGGGTCGCGGCGGATCCGGCCGGGCCGGCAGTTCTCCTCGGCGCGGACGCCGACCCGGGCGATGTCGCAGCCGGGATCGCCCTGGTAGATGGCGAGGTAGCGGTCGATGCCGTCGCGGTGGGCGCGCAGCGCGTGCTGGGAGTCGCGGCGGACCATCCGGCGGTCGGCGCCGATCCGGATGCGCTCGATGTGGGTGATGGTGTGCAGCCCGGTGTCGCGGGGGCCGGAGATCTCGGCGAGCAGGTCGTCGACGGCGGCGGGCGGCACGATCAGGTCCCGGTACGGGCGGACGGGCGGGGCGCCGGGTGCGGTGGCGACCGCCCGGCGGGGGCCGAGCAGCCGGGTCAGCGAGTGCGCGGGCAGCTCCAGCACCTGCTCCAACACCCCCACCGCGCGCAGGGATTCGGGCCGCTCGGGGCGACGCAGGCCCTGCTGCCAGTAGCTGAGGCTGGTGACCCCGACCCGCACCCCGCGCCCGGCGAGGTGCTGCTGCAGCCGGTGCAGGGCGAGTCCGCGGGCGGTGATGGCGGCGCGCAGGGCGAGATGGAACGGTCCGGTGCGCAGGACGGTGGCGAGTTCGGTGTGGTCGCCGCGCTGCATTGGCTGCCTCCTCGGCCGGTGGGGCGGCCCGGTTGGGCGTGAATATTCACATGCGGAGGCGGGTTTGTCACCGGTCGGGGCGTGCTGCGCGGGGATTGTCCGTCCGGTGTTCACAACCGGGGGGTGGCGTTCACACCCGACTCCGGCCGCCCCCAAGGGCGTTGACCGGCCACCGTCAGCACCGCATGCTGGCGAACGCGATCCGGACCGCATCCCCCACACCCCTCGACTCCTGCCGCCCTGCCGCAGGACAAGGAGGACCCCCATGTCAGCAAGCCCCTCGCGGGCGAGGCTGCGCCGTGCGGTTTCGGTGATCGCGCTCGGCGTCCTCGGCCCGGCCCTCACCGTCGCGACCGGCAGCCCCGCCCTGGCCGCGGCCGAGCGCTCCGCCCCCCACGGCGCGACCGCTCCCGCCGCCTCCCCCTCCGCCGCCTCCCCCTCCCCCTCCGCCGCCTCCCCCTCCCCCTCCGTCGCGGACGCGGCGGCGGACGCCCCCGCCGGCGGCACGGCCCTGCTCGCCGCGAAGAAGCTCGACCTCACCATGCAGGCCCAGCAGCAGACCAACTGGTGCTGGGCGGCGTCCGGCAACACCATCGCCGCCTGGTACGGCTACACCTACAGCCAGAACCAGTTCTGCAACGCCGCGTTCAACCGCTCGATCAACTCCAGCTGCCCCAACAACCAGGCCACCCTGGGCAATGTGCAGACCGCCCTGCGCTGGATCGGCATCAACCCCGGCTCGTACGTCACCGGCTACCTGCGCTACAGCACGGTGCAGACCGAGCTGAACGCCGACCGGCCGATCGAGACGCGCATCCAGTGGAGCTCCGGCGGCGGCCACATGCACGTCGTCTACGGGTACGACACCGCGAACAACTGGGTCTACTGGGGCGACCCGTGGCCGTCCAGCTACCGCTACAACTGGGCGGACTACGACTACTACGTCTCCAACAGCAGCTTCTCCTGGACCCACTCCCTGTACCGGATCGGCGCGTGAGGGGCGACCATGACTGACATCCGCAAGGACGCCCTGCTCCGCTCGGCCGCCGCCCTGCTGCTCGCAGCGGGGCTCGGCCTGACCCTCGCCCCGGCCGCTCAGGCGGACGGCGCCCCCGCCGGAGCCCCCGGCGGCGGCGCCCCCGCGCCGGTGGCCGCCGCCGACCTGGCGCAGGCCCGCGCGGCGGCCCAGAGCCCGGCGGTGCTGGACCGGCTCGGGCAGTTCTTCGCCGGAGCCGGAGCCGGAGCCGCCGCAGGCCCGGCGGGCCGGGCCGGCAAGGCCCCGCAGGCGGCCTCGAACGGGGCACCGCAGGCCGCACCGCAGGCAACACCGCAGGCAACACCGCGCCTGGTCGGCGAGACCGTGCCGGTCTACACGCTGGACGCGGGCTTCGTGGCCGGCCGCGCGGGCGCCCCGGTGGCCCGGGCCGAGTTCACCGCGAGCAAGGCGGTGGCGGCCGACGGCCGGTCCGCCTCGGTCTGGACGGTCCGCCAGGGCGACGGCTGGCGGGTGGTCAACATCGCCTCGGGCGGCGACGAGACCGACTACGCGGCCCGCGCCGCGGCGGGCGGCGGCGGTACGGCGTTCCGCGAGCCGCAGCTCGGCGCCTGGTACGTGCTGCGCGACGGCCGGGTGCTGCCGCTGGACGAGGCCGGCCGCCGCTCGGTCGGCGAGGCCGGGGTGAGCCTGGCCGGGTACCAGGAGCTGGTCGCGCGGCGGTACGGCGACAAGCTGCCCGGTTCGGCGTACGACCGGGCCGGGAAGGGCGGCGGCTACGGACCGGAGGCCGCCTCCGGGGCGGCGGGCGGCGGCGGCGGTTCGCTGCCCGCCGCCACCGCGGCCGCCGCCCTGGGCGCCACCGTGCTGGTGGGCGCGGGCGCCGCGGTGCGCCGCCGGGCGGGCTCCCGGCGGAGCCGGTAGGACCGGCCGGGCACGGCCCGACGGGCGGGTGGCGGACTTCGCCACCCGCCCGTCGGTGTTTTGTGCGGAGCACGTCACTCCCCGTGGCGGCCCCCTTCCGGCCCGGGCGGTGCGTGCCCGATCGGTGACACTCGGTGCTGTGTCCCTGAAGTGCGGGTTCCGCACGTGGAATTGACGCAACGTTGATCTGGCGTTCGCCGCCCCGGGGGGTGGTCGGGTCACTGTCGGTAGATACCATGTGGCAATCGGTCAGTGCTGACCGTTGCGTGCCGAGAGCGGAGATGGGGTGGGGCGGCAGGAGCCGACCACGAGCCCGGCGCACGAGAAGGGGAGCCGAGGAATGGCCGACAACGAGTCGGGCGTCGCCCAGATCTGGGGCGCCGCCGTGGTGGTGGGATCCGCGCTGGCCGTGGTCGCGGCCTATCTGATCAACGGCGCCGCGCTGGTGCTGACGGTCGCCGGGGTGGAGACGCTGCTGCTCATGGTCTACGTGGCGCGGCGCTGGCGGGCCAACCGCGCGCCGGTGCTGCCGCGCGGCCACCGCACGCCCTCCGGCAGGCCGGATGCGGCGCACTGCGAGCGCTGCCGCCGGGCCCGCGAGGCGCTGGACGCCCGGGCGCACGGCCGGTCGGCCGCCCGCCCGGGGCTGCCCGGTTCAGTCGGTGACGCTGTACGCCACCAGTGAGACGCCGACGTACTGCACGATGAAGGCGCCGAGGGTGAAGGCGTGGAACACCTCGTGGAAGCCGAACCAGCGGGGTGAGGGGTTGGGCCGCTTGAGTCCGTACACCACGCCGCCGAGGCTGTAGAGGACCCCGCCGACGATCATCAGCACCAGGACGGCCACGCCGCCGGTGCGCAGGAAGTCCGGCAGGAAGAACGCGGCGGCCCAGCCGAGCGCGAGGTAGACCGGGGTGTAGAGCCAGCGCGGGGCGCCGACCCAGAACACCCGGAACGCGATGCCCGCCAGCGCGCCGCCCCAGACCGCCCAGAGCAGCAGCTGCCGGGCGGCGCCGTCCAGCAGCAGGATGGTGAACGGGGTGTAGGTGCCGGCGATGATCAGGAAGATGTTGGCGTGGTCGAGCCGGCGCAGGACGGCGTCGCCGCGCGGGCCCCAGTCGAAGCGGTGGTAGACCGCGCTCACCCCGAACAGCAGCCAGGCGCTGACCGAGTAGACCGCGCAGGCGGCCTTGGCGGCCGGTGAGTCGGCCAGGCAGATCAGCACGATCCCGGCGGCGACGGTGGCGGGGAACATCCCGGCGTGCAGCCAGCCGCGCCACTTCGGCTTGATCTCCGCCAACGTGTCGGTGCCGGTCCCGGCGATCCCGGCGCTCTCCGCGCTCCGTGCGAGCTCAGCAGTCATGGGCAGCATCGTAGCGACTACTTACGGAACCGTAGGTTACCTCCAGGTAGGAAGTGGCGATGGTCACTCTTGGACGTTTTGGAGTGTTCGAGAGGGGTGTTCGAGGGGTCGAGGGCGGACGGGAGCGCCTAGTTACCGGCCGGAAACTATCCATGGAGTAGTAAAGAAAGCGCCAATTTCACCGATGCGCCGTATTCGGGCCCGGTGGCCGGAGCTACGCTGCAAGCACCCTCAAACCCCCGCTACGCCGTCTCCCCGCCGGGATGGCGTGAAACGGAGCGATCGTGTCGTACGAGAACTCTGCTCACAGCGCATCCGCGCCCACCCGTCACAAGCGTCTGCTGGCCTGGGTGAGCGAGATCGCGGAGCTGACCCAGCCGGAGCGCATCGAGTGGTGCGACGGTTCCGAGGAGGAGTTCCAGCGCCTCGCGGACCTGCTGGTGGCTCAGGGCACCTTCAAGAAGCTCAACGAGGAGAAGCGCCCCAACTCGTACTACGCCGCCTCGGACCCCACGGACGTGGCGCGCGTGGAGGACCGCACCTACATCTGCTCCGAGCAGGAGAAGGACGCGGGCCCGACCAACAACTGGAAGGCCCCCGCCGAGATGCGCGAGGTCTTCCAGGGCGACAGCGGCCTGTTCCGCGGCGCGATGAAGGGCCGCACGATGTACGTCGTGCCCTTCTCGATGGGGCCGGTCGGCTCCCCGCTGGCCGCGTACGGCGTCGAGATCACCGACTCCCCGTACGTCGCGGTGTCGATGCGCGTGATGACCCGCATGGGCAACGCCGTGATCGACCAGCTCGGCGAGGACGGTGACTTCGTCAAGGCGGTGCACACCGTCGGGGCCCCGCTCGGCGAGGGCGAGGCGGACGTCCCGTGGCCGTGCAACAGCACCAAGTACATCTCGCACTTCCCGGAGACCAAGGAGATCTGGTCCTTCGGCTCCGGCTACGGCGGCAACGCCCTGCTCGGCAAGAAGTGCTACGCGCTGCGCATCGCCTCGACGATGGCGCGCGACGAGGGCTGGCTGGCCGAGCACATGCTCGTCCTCAAGCTGACCCCGCCGAGCGGCGAGGCCAAGTACGTCGCGGCGGCCTTCCCGTCGGCCTGCGGCAAGACCAACCTGGCCATGCTCCAGCCGACCATCGAGGGCTGGAAGGTCGAGACGATCGGCGACGACATCGCCTGGATGCGCTTCGGCGCCGACGGCCGGCTCTACGCCATCAACCCGGAGGCCGGCTTCTTCGGCGTGGCCCCCGGCACCGGCAAGGACACCAACGCCAACGCCATCGACACCCTGTGGGGCAACACGGTCTTCACCAACGTCGCCCTCACCGACGACGGCGACGTGTGGTGGGAGGGCCTCACCGACGAGCTCCCGGCCCACCTCACCGACTGGCGCGGCAACGACTGGACCCCGGAGTCCGGCACCCCGGCGGCCCACCCGAACGCCCGCTTCGCCGTCCCGGCCGCGCAGTGCCCGACGATCGCCCCCGAGTGGGAGGACCCGGCGGGCGTCCCGATCTCGGCGATCCTCTTCGGCGGCCGCCGCGCCACCGCCGTCCCGCTGGTCACCGAGTCCTTCGGCTGGCAGCACGGCGTCTTCCTCGGCGCGAACATCGCCTCCGAGAAGACCGCCGCCCAGGAGGGCACCGTCGGCGAGCTGCGCCGCGACCCGTTCGCGATGCTGCCGTTCTGCGGCTACAACATGGGCGACTACTTCGCCCACTGGCTGAAGATCGGCGCGGAGGCGGACGCCGCCAAGCTCCCCAAGATCTACTACGTGAACTGGTTCCGCAAGAACGGCGCGGGCAAGTTCGTCTGGCCGGGCTACGGCGAGAACAGCCGCGTGCTCAAGTGGATCGTCGAGCGCCTGGAGGGCAACGGCGCGGGCGTCGAGACCCCGATCGGCGTGCTGCCGACCGTCGAGGGCTTCGACCTGACGGGCCTGGAGCTGTCCAAGGAGGACCTCGACCTCCTGTTCACCGTCGACGCCGACATCTGGCGCCAGGAGGCCGCGCTCGTGCCGGCCCACCTGGAGCTGTTCGGCGACCACACGCCCAAGGAGCTGTGGGACGAGTACCGAGACCTCGTCGCCCGCCTCGGCTGAGCCTGAGCCTCAACCGCGGTGAGTAACGGGCGGTGCGTGGCACGAATCGCGCACCGCCCGGCGACAGGACGGCCGGAGCACCGCCGGACGATCTTTCCCCGACCAAGGAGATCGTCCGGACCGGGGCTCCGGCCGTAGTCCGTTCCGGGGCCGCTCGGGCCGCGGCCGGGTGCAGCCGCTCGGGGCTGTGTCGTCAGGGCCCGAGCCGCTCGGGCCCGCGTCGCTCCGGCCCGCGTCGCTCAGGGCTGGGCGTAGCCGCTCAGGAAATCACCGATCCGGGTGACGGCGTCGGTGATCTCCTCCGCGCGCGGCAGGGTGACCAGCCGGAAGTGGTCCGGCTCGGGCCAGTTGAAGCCGGTGCCCTGGACGACCAGGATGCGCTGGGCGCGCAGCAGGTCGAGGACCATCTGCGCGTCGTCCTTGATCTTGTAGACCTTCGGGTCCAGCCGGGGGAAGGCGTACAGCGCGCCCTTCGGCTTCACGCAGCTGACGCCCGGGATGTCGTTGAGCAGCTGGTACGCGGCGTCCCTGGACTCCAGCAGCCGGCCGCCGGGCAGCACCAGGTCCTTGATCGACTGCCGGCCGCCGAGCGCCGCGGCCACCGCGTGCTGGGCCGGCATGTTGGCGCACAGCCGCATGGAGGCGAGCACCGTCAGGCCCTCGATGTAGCTGCGGGCGCGGTGCCGGTCGCCGGAGAGGACCATCCAGCCGGAGCGGAAGCCCGCCACCCGGTAGGACTTGGACATCCCGTTGAAGGTGACGCAGAAGAGGTCCGGGGCCAGCGTGGCCAGCGGGGTGTGCTCGGCGTCGTCGTAGAGGATCTTGTCGTAGATCTCGTCCGCGTAGACCACCAGCTTGTGCCGGCGGGCGATCTCGACCAGGCCCTCCAGGATCTCGCGGGGGTAGACCGCGCCGGTCGGGTTGTTCGGGTTGATCACCACGATCGCCCTGGTCCGGTCGGTGACCTTGGACTCGATGTCGGCGAGATCGGGGTACCACTCGGACTGCTCGTCGCAGCGGTAGTGCACCGCGGTGCCGCCGGCCAGCGAGACCGAGGCCGTCCAGAGCGGGTAGTCCGGCGCGGGGACGAGCACCTCGTCGCCGTCGTCCAGCAGGGCGGTCATGGCGAGCTGGATCAGCTCGGAGACGCCGTTGCCGAGGAAGACGTCCTCGACCGAGAGGCCGTGCAGGCCGCGCTCCTCGTAGTGCATGACCACCGCGCGGCGCGCGGAGAGCAGGCCCTTGGAGTCGCCGTACCCGTGCGCGCCCGCGAGGTTGCGCAGGATGTCCTGGAGGATCTCCGGGGGCGCCTCGAAGCCGAACACGGCGGGGTTGCCGGTGTTGAGCTTCAGGATGCGGTGGCCCTGTTCCTCCAGCCGCATCGCCTCGTCGAGCACCGGACCGCGGATGTCGTAGCAGACATTGGCGAGCTTGCTGGACTGGATGACCTGCATGCCTGCCTACTTTACGGGGCCCGGGGTACCGCGGGCGCGTGTCGTGGGACACGTGGTCGCGGGCCCGCGGGCGGCGGAACGTCGGAGGAAAGCACGGGGCCCGTCGCACCGGATCGGTGCGACGGGCCCCGGTCGGCGCGCGGGCCCCACCCTCAAGGAGCGGCGCGCCGGGGGGATTACGGCATGGAGTGGACGAACGGGCCGACCGCGTTGGAGAACGCGTTGCCGTTGGTGGAGTCCCAGTTGGTGGACCAGGTCATCGCGCCGCGGATGGTCGGCCACTTGGCCGGCGGGACGAAGCTGCCGCAGCTGTTGCCGGTGGCGAGGCAGTCCAGCGCGTTGTTGACCACGCTCGGGGCGACGTAGCCGCCGCCGGCCGCCTTGGTGGAGGCGGGGACGCCGATGCCGACCTGGTCGGGCCGCAGGCCGCCCTGGATGTGGGTGCAGACCTGGGCGGTGATGAAGTCGATGGTGCCCTGGTTGTAGACCTTGCCGTCGCAGCCGTTCATGCCGCCCGAGTTGTAGAACTGGGTGTTGACGACGGTCAGGATGTCCTTGGTCTTCAGCGCCAGCTGGAAGTAGGAGCCGGCGGTGGAGTACATCCCGATGGTCTCCGGGGCCATGGTCAGGATGAAGCCCGGGCCGACCTTGGCCTGCAGCGCGTGCAGCGCGTCGGCCAGGAAGTTCGCGTTGAGGCCGTTCTCCAGGTCGACGTCGAGGCCGTCGAAGCCGTAGTCCTTGATCACCGCGTGGGCGGTCTCGACGAAGGCGGACGCGGCGGCGGCGTCATTGATGTGGATCATGCCGTTCTGGCCGCCGATGGAGATGATGACCTTCTTGCCGGCCGCCTGCTTGGCCTTCACGTCCGCCCGGAACTGGGCGTCGGTGTAGCCGCCGAGGCCCGCGGAGAGCTCCGGGTCGAGCTTGAAGGTGATCGCGCCGGGGCGGTTGGCGACGGCGTCGGCGAAGGAGACCGCGATGATGTCGTACGCGCTCTGGACGTCGCTCAGCCGCTGGAGGTTGTTGCCCTTGTTGTCGAAGTTGTGCCAGTAGCCGGTGACCACGTGCTTGGGCAGGCCGGTGTTGGGGTTGCCGGTGCTGGTCGCGGTGGGGGTGGGGGTCGCCGTCTGGGTGGCCGTCGCGGTCGCGGTGGGGGTCGGCGTCGCGGTGGCCGTCGGCGAGGCGGTGGTGGTGGCCGTGGCCGTCGCGGTGGGGGTGGGCGTCGCCGTCCGGGTGGGGGTCGGGGAGGCGGTGCCGGCCGGACCGGTCAGCGTGACGTCGTCGGCGTTGTAGGCGCCCTGCCCGTACCAGCCGTGCAGGTAGAGGGTGACGCTGTTGGTGGTCGCACCCGTGGTGAAGGTGGTGGAGAGCTGGTTCCAGCTGTTCTGGTTCGACCAGGCGCTCGGGTCGGTGCCGCCGGTGCCGCGGGCGCCGAGGTAGGTGTACGGGCCCTGCACCCAGCCGCTGAGCGTGTAGCTGGTGTTGGGGAGAACGCTGACCGTCTGGGTGCACTCGGCGGTGTCCGCGGCGCCCGGCGCGGCCTGCAGCGCGCCGGTGCCGGAGTGCGCCGGGGAGGCGACGGCGGTGGCCGCACCGGTACAGGTCCAGCCGCCGAGGCCGCTCTCGAAGCCGCCGTTGACGACCAGGTCGCCCACGGCCGCGTTGGCGCCGCCGGCGAACAGCGCCAGGCCGCTGCCGGCCACGGCGAGGGCGGTGGCGCCGGCCGCGAGGGCCGGGAGGGGGGTGCGCCGGCGCCGGTGCGCGGGCTGGTTCAGCGTACGGGCCATGGAGGTGACGCTCCTGGGGGAGGGGAGGCCGCCGCGGTGGGGGGCGCGGCGGCCTCGTGTGGGGGAGGGGAGGTCCGCAGTACTGCCTGCGGGCGGGGCCGGCGACCGCTCGGTGCCGTGTTCCGCCCTGGGTCACAAGCTGGACTAGACCACAAGGGGTCGTCAAGCATTGAACGGTCGGCTTACGGAACCCTTAAGGAAGCGGAGACCGTTCCGTATCCGGGCCGCGGCCGCCCCCGGCGGACGCCCCGGGCGCGGGCCCGGACGGGTTCCGGCCACCTCCGCCGCGCCTGTCGGCACAGACCCAGTACGAGACCGTGACCGGACCGTGGCCTGCGGCTTTACCGGGTGGCTCCGGGCGGGAGTAGGCTGCGCCGGGGGCTGTGACGCACACCGGGGAAGAGTACGGAGGGGCCGAAAACCATGGGTCTGCGCGATGTCGTCGAACGGACACCGGGGCTGCGTACCCTGCTGGACGGTATGTACGGCCTGTACGGCCGCCGGGTCGAGGTGCACCTCGCCCGCACCCCGGACCACATCGGGGTGATCCTCGACGGCAACCGCCGCTGGGCCAAGGCCACCGGCGGCTCCACCGCGTACGGCCACCGCCGCGGTGCCGACAAGATCACCGAGTTCCTCGGCTGGTGCGACGAGACCCACGTCAAGGTCGTCACCCTGTGGATGCTCTCCACCGACAACCTCTCCCGCCCGGCCGAGGAACTCGTGCCGCTGCTCGGGATCATCGAGGACGCGGTGACCGGCCTGGCCGAGGCCCGCCGCTGGCGGATCCACCCGGTGGGCGCGCTGGACCTGCTGCCGCAGCACACCGCCGACGTGCTCAAGCGGGCCGCCGAGGAGACCGCCGGCATCGAGGGCATCACCGTCAACGTGGCGGTCGGCTATGGCGGCCGGCACGAGATCGCGGACGCCGTCCGCTCGCTGCTCCAGGAGCACGCCGAGCGCGGCACCTCGATCGAGGAACTGGCCGAGGTCCTCGACGTCGAGCACATCGCCGAGCACCTGTACACCAAGGGCCAGCCCGACCCCGACCTGGTGATCCGCACCTCCGGCGAGCAGCGGCTGTCCGGGTTCCTGCTCTGGCAGAGCGCGCACAGCGAGTTCTACTTCTGCGAGGCGTACTGGCCGGCCTTCCGGAAGGTCGACTTCCTGCGGGCGCTGCGCGCGTTCGAGCAGCGGAACCGGCGGTTGGGTCTCTAGGGCCGGGCAGGCCCTGGGCCGGAAGGTCTCCAGTAGAGCTGGCGTACCCGGTCCCGTGGCGGGGGCAAACGTTCACCGGCAATGATCCGTCAGTTCGCCCGGGGCGCGAATGCACCGCCCCTCGCCTGGGAATACTCCCTTCAGACCGGCCCCGAGGCCACCGGGGCAGCGGGGGCCGGGTTGCCGCGGATGACGCAGGGTCATCCGCCCTGGAGGCCTAGTGGTCAGTTCCAAGAGCCGCCGGACACCAGACCGGCGCACGTACGTTCTCGACACCAGCGTGCTCCTGGCCGACCCGCTCGCCATGACGCGCTTCGAGGAGCACGAGGTCGTCCTGCCGGTGGTGGTGGTCACCGAGCTGGAGGCCAAGCGGCACCACCCGGAGCTGGGCTACTTCGCCCGCCAGGCGCTGCGGTTGCTCGACGACTACCGGATCCGGCACGGGCGCCTGGACGAGCCGATCCCGGTGGGCGAGCTGGGCGGCACGATCCGGGTGGAGCTCAACCACTCCGACCCGTCGATACTGCCGGCCGGGTACCGGGCGGGGGGCGGGGAGTCCGACACCCGCATCCTGGCGGTGGCGCGGAACCTGCAGGCCGAGGGGTACGACGTCACGGTGGTCTCCAAGGACCTGCCGCTGCGGATCAAGGCGAGCTCGGTGGGGCTGCTGGCCGAGGAGTACCGGGCCGAGCTGGCGATCACCTCGGGCTGGACGGGCATGTCGGAGCTGCAGGTTCCCGCGGACCAGGTGGACGCGCTGTTCGGGGCGGGCCACGAGGCCGGAGTGGACGTGGAGGGCGCGGAGGACCTGCCGGTCCACACCGGACTGGTGCTCACCTCGGAGCGGGGGCGGGCGCTGGGCCGGGTCACCGGGGACGGCCGGGTGCGGCTGGTGCGCGGGGACCGGGAGGCGTTCGGGCTGCGCGGGCGCAGTGCCGAGCAGCGGGTCGCGCTGGACCTGCTGCTCGACCCGGAGGTCGGCATCGTGTCGATGGGCGGCCGGGCGGGCACCGGCAAGTCCGCGCTGGCGCTGTGCGCGGGGCTGGAGGCCGTGCTGGAGCGCCAGCAGCACCGGAAGGTGATGGTCTTCCGGCCGCTGTACGCGGTGGGCGGCCAGGAGCTGGGCTATCTGCCGGGCTCGGAGTCGGAGAAGATGAGCCCCTGGGCGCAGGCGGTCTTCGACACCCTGTCGGCGGTGACGACGCCGGCGGTGATCGAGGAGGTGATCTCCCGCGGGATGCTGGAGGTCCTGCCGCTCACCCACATCCGGGGCCGGTCGCTGCACGACGCGTTCGTGATCGTGGACGAGGCGCAGTCGCTGGAGCGCAACGTCCTGCTGACGGTGCTCTCGCGGATCGGCCAGGGGTCGCGGGTGGTGCTCACCCACGACGTCGCCCAGCGGGACAACCTGCGGGTCGGCCGGTACGACGGGGTGGTGGCGGTGGTGGAGAAGCTGAAGGGGCATCCGCTGTTCGCCCACATCACCCTCACCCGATCCGAGCGTTCGCCGATCGCGGCGCTGGTCACCGAGATGCTGGAGGACGTCCAGCCGTGACCCGCCGGGTCCGGACCGCCCCGGTGGGCGGTGCGGCTCCGAGCCGGTGACGGATCGGGGCAAAGCCGGACAATTCGCTCAACTCTGTGGGCAGGGCCCGCTCCTGATGGAGCGGGCCCTGCCCCTTTCATCACATCGAGTGCTTTCTGTCCCGGGAACTCCAGCGCGGTGAATGTGAGATGCGCCACGCAACAGGGAATTGCGTCGACAGTGCCCGGTGCGGCATGGTGAGGGATCTGTCAGGCCCCGCGTACGGCGCGGCAGGCTCCCGCCACGGCGGAAGTCGGCCCGGATGGTCCGCCAACTACGGTCGGTGGACGCACAATTGAACACCGATAGGCCGTACGCCGCCCGATCGAAACGCCCGGTCGCCCACCGCGACCGGACGCCGGGTCAGTACCTCCCGTGACCAGCACCGTACGGAGGACAGCGCCAAGGGGCATGTTGCGCCCGTACGGTCACGCATGGGCGATGCTGGAAGGAATCCATGTGACTCGGATCTCGGTCCGGGGAGTTGCTGTGGCCTCCGCCACCGCGGTCACCGCTGTCGGTGCCGTCGTGGGTGTGGCCTCGGGCAGCGAGGGCGGCAAGTCGACCCAGACGATAGATCTGGCCGGCGCGACGCTGCTTGCCGAAGTCCCCTCAGGCGCCCAGGCGCAGACCATCAGCGACAACTTCAGCCAGCAGGCCTCCGCGCAGCAGGCGTCCGCCGACGCCGCTGCGAAGAAGGCTGCCGAGGAGGCCGCTCGCCAGAAGGCCGCCGCCGACGCGCAGGCCAAGGCCGACGCGGAGAAGGCCGAGAAGGCCGCCCAGGAGGCGAAGGCCGCCGAGGAGAAGCGGAAGGCCGAGGAGGCCAGCCGCGCCAAGGCCCGCTCGGCGATGTCCGCCACCACCGCGGCCCCGCCGGTCTCGGTCACCCCGGGCTCGGTCCAGGCGCTCGCCCAGGAGATCGTCGGCAACGACGCGCAGTTCCAGTGCTTCAGCCAGATCGTGAAGCGCGAGAGCGGCTGGAACTACACGGCCACCAACCCGAGCTCCGGCGCGTACGGCCTCGTCCAGGCGCTGCCCGGCACGAAGATGGCCTCGGCCGGTGCCGACTGGCGCACCAACCCCGCGACGCAGATCAAGTGGGGCCTGAACTACATGAACAGCCGCTACGGCAGCCCCTGTGGCGCCTGGTCGTTCTGGCAGTCGCACCACTGGTACTAGACCGGCCCGGTACCTCCCGTACCTCCGCCTCGGCCCCGACCGCACATGCTGCGGCCGGGGCCGACGCATGTCCGCCGGGCCGCGGCGGGTGTCGCACAGGAGCGGGCCGCGCCGCCCGGGCTGCGCTGACCAGTGCGCTCGCGGGCGGTGCGGTCCTGGGTGCGGACGCGGGGCGCGGGAAGGGGTCCTGGTTGCTTCCCGCACCGGCCGGTCCGCCGACAGTTGGCTCGGGGGGTGCCGGATCGGCCCGGTGGGAGGCACCGTCGTTCGTCCCGGTACCTCCCCGTTGCCGCGCGCCTGAAACCATCCCACCCGCGCCGTTTGGCCCGATATGGCCGGTCGGCGGGCGGCCCGGCCCGACGGACGATTCCCGGGCAAGCCGGTCGCCGGGCTGAACCCCCGCACCGGGGACGGGTAGCGTCTCCCTGACGGCCGCGGCACGAACCGCGGCGTACCGCCGGGGCACGGCGGCCGAACGGGGAGCGGCGGGTAGTGGGAATGGCGCGGGGCGGAAAGGTCTTCAGAGCTGCGGCCAAGGGCGCGGCCGTGGTCGCCGGCGCGGCGGCCGTCATCGAGCGGCGCCGGCGCGCCGCGATGGCGGCCGACTACGACGAGCCGGCCGAACCGCCGGTGCCCGAGCAGCGCGCCCGGGCGGCCGACGCGGCGTCCGCTGCGCCGCCGGCCCCGCTGCCCGCGGTGCCCGCCGGGTCGGTGGTCGAGGCGACGGCCGGGTCGGAGGTCAGGGGGCAGCCGCCGGCGCCGCCCGCCGCCCCGGTCGCGGCGCCGGCCCCCGTCCACCCCCCGACCGCGCCGGCCCGGTACGCCCCGACCGGGCGGGAGCTGCACCCCGGGCGGCCCGCCACCCCGGCCGAGGCGGTGCCCTGGGGCCTGCGGGTGGCCGCCGAGTCGACCTGGCGGCTGCTGCTGCTCGGGGCGGCGCTCTACGTGGTCTTCACGGTCGTCGACATGCTGAAGCTGGTCGCCTTCGCGGTGCTCGCCTCGCTGCTGATCTCCGCCCTGCTGGAGCCCACCGTCTCCTGGCTGCGCCGGCACGGCATCCCGCGCGGACTGGCGGCGGTGGTCACCTTCATGAGCGGCCTGGCGTCGATCGGGCTGGTCGGCTGGTTCGTGGTGTGGCAGGTGACGACCAACCTGTCGACGGTCACCAACCGGGTCCAGGACGGTGTCGACCAGCTGCGCGACTGGCTGATCACCGGTCCCCTGCACCTGACCCAGCAGCAGATCACCGACTTCGCGAAGCAGATCAGCAGCGCCATCGGCGCCAACTCGGACCAGATCACCACGGTCGGCATCACCGGCGCCCAGATCGCCGTCGAGGTGCTGACCGCCGTCCTGCTGGCGTTCTTCACCACCTTCTTCTTCCTCTACGACGGCGAGAAGATCTGGAACTGGGCACTGCGCGGGCTGCCCCCGCACTCCCGCTACGCGATGGCCGGGGCCGGGCCGAAGGCGTGGGCGACGCTGACCGCGTACGTGCGGGGCACCGTCTTCGTGGCCTTCATCGACGCGGTCTGCATCGGTGTGGGCATCCAGTTGCTCGGCGTGCCGATGGCGCTGCCGCTGGCGGTGATCATCTTCCTGGGGGCGTTCGTGCCGCTGGTCGGCGCGCTGGTCACCGGGACGATCGCGGTGCTGATCGCGCTGGTCACCCAGGGGCCGTTCACCGCGCTGATGGTGCTGGTGGTGCTGGTCGCGGTGCAGCAGATCGAGGGCCACGTGCTGCAGCCGCTGATCCTGGGCCGCGCGGTGCGGGTCCACCCGCTGGGCGTGGTGCTCGGGGTCGCGGCGGGCACCATCATCGGCGGGATCGGCGGGGCGATCGTCGCCGTGCCGCTGATCGCCGTCACCAACACGGTGGTGGGGCACGTCCGCCGGCGCAACGAGGCGGGCCAGGAGGTCTTCGTCGCGCTGGCCGACGCCCGGGAGGCGGCCGAGCGGACCGCGGCGGCCCAGGCGTCGGCACCGGCGGAGGCCGGGGCGCCGGCGGCGGTGCCGACGCAGTAGCCCGACCGGAAGGCCGAAGGGCCCGTCCGCAGCAGGTGCTGCGGACGGGCCCTTCGCATGTGCGGTGGCGCGGTGGCTCAGGCGTCCACGGTGGCCAGGGCGCCCTCGGCGTCCAGGACGCCGGCGACGGCCTGCAGCACGGCGGCGATCTTCAGCGAGGACTGGATGACCTCGCGCTCGACGCCGGCCTTGCGGAGCACGCCCTCGTGCGAGTCGAGGCACTGGCCGCAGCCGTTGATCGCGGAGACCGCGAAGCACCACAGCTCGAAGTCGGCCTTGTCGACGCCCGGGCTGCCGATGATGTTCATCCGCAGGCCGGCCCGCATGCTGCCGTACTCCTTGTCGGAGAGCAGGTGCAGCGTCCGGTAGTAGACGTTGTTCATGCCCATGATCGCCGCGGCGCCCTTTGCGGCGTTGTACGCCTCCGGGGACAGGTTCGCCTTGGCCTCGGGCTCCAGCTCGCGCAGCACGGCGGTGCTGCGGGTGGCCATCGCGCAGGCGAGCACGGTGCCCCAGAGCTGCTGGGCGGGGAGGTCGGAGTTGCCGATGACCCCGCTCAGGTTCAGCTTGAGGTCCTTGGCGTACTCCGGCAGCGCGGACTTCAGCTCGTCGAGGGCCATGGGTCAGCCCGCCAGGAGGGCCTGGGCGTCGAGGGTGTCCTCGCCCTTGTTCCAGTTGCACGGGCACAGCTCGTCGGTCTGCAGGGCGTCCAGCACCCGCAGGACCTCCTTGGGGTTACGGCCGACGGAGCCGGCGGTCACCATGACGAACTGGATCTCGTTGTTCGGGTCGACGATGAACACCGCGCGCTGGGCGGTGCCGTCGGCGGCCTCGACGCCGCAGGCGCGCATCAGCTCGTGCTTGACGTCGGCCAGCATCGGGAAGGGCAGGTCGCGCAGGTCCTTGTGGTCCTTGCGCCAGGCGTGGTGCACGAACTCGGAGTCGCCGGAGACGCCGAGGACCTGGGCGTCGCGGTCGGCGAACTCCTCGTTCAGCTTGCCGAACGCGGCGATCTCGGTCGGACAGACGAAGGTGAAGTCCATCGGCCAGAAGAAGACGATCTTCCACTTGCCCTCGTAGGACTTGTGGTTGATCTCGGCGAACGCGTTCGCGGCGTCCAGGTCGACGCAGGCGTTGAGTTCGAACTCGGGGAACTTGTCACCGATCGTGAGCACGTTCGCTTCTCCTGATTCGTGGCTGAGGGAGTTTGTCCGGATTGCGGACACGTCCTACGATTCCACATCGTGGACTGATCAGGGAAATAGCTACACTCGATGTGTCTGATCGGAGAGAGCTATCAATACCTCCCAGCCGACGTCGCGGCCCACCTCGCGCCGGGCGTCCGCCCGCAGGACCGAGCCGGCTGTGGCCGACGCCACACCGCGCAGCCCCCGCACGCCCACCGTCGCCCAGCTCAGGGCCTTCGTCGCGGTGGCCGAGCACCGCCACTTCCGGGAGGCCGCCGCGGCCACCGGCACCAGCCAGCCGGCCCTGTCCGGGGCGGTCGCGGCACTGGAGGAGGCGCTGGGCGCGCAGCTGGTCGAGCGTACGACGCGGAAGGTCATTGTCACCCCATTGGGGGAGCGCGTACTCGACCATGCACGCCGGGTGCTCGCCTCGCTGCAGGCGCTCACCGAGGAGGTGGAGGCCGCCCGCCGCCCCTTCACCGGCCCGCTGCACCTCGGCGTCATCCCGACCGTCGCGCCCTACCTGCTGCCCGCCGTGCTCCGGCTGGTCCGCGACCGCTACCCCGAGCTGGAGCTGCACGTCCACGAGGAGCGCACCTCCTCGCTGCTGGAGGGGCTGTCCGGCGGCCGGCTGGACGTGCTGCTGCTCGCCCTCCCGGCGGGCGGCGCCTCGCCGACCCGCGACATCCCGCTGTTCGACGAGGACTTCGTCCTGGTCACCCCGCCCGGGCACGCGCTGGCCGGCCGGGTCGACGTCCCGCGCGACGTCCTGCTCGACCTGGAGGTGCTGCTGCTGGAGGAGGGGCACTGCCTGCGCGACCAGGCCCTCGACATCTGCCGCGAGGTGGGCGCCGACCCGGCCGGCCGGGGGCACCCGCACGGCTCGACCACCCGGGCGGCCGGCCTCTCCACCCTGGTCCAGCTGGTCGCCGGCGGGCTCGGGGTCACCCTGCTGCCGGCCACCGCGCTGGACGTCGAGGCCGGGCGCACCGACCGGCTCGCCGCGGTGCGCTTCGCGGCGCCCGCGCCGGGGCGGCGGATCGGGCTGGCGACCCGTCCGGGGTCGGCCCGCAGCGCCGAGTACGACCGCTTCGCCGCCTCGCTGCGCGAGGTGCTGGCCGAACTGCCGGTGCGCATCGTCCCGGCCTGAATCACCGGTCCGTCCTGATGCGCCCGTCCGGCCCGTCCGGCCCGTCCGGCCCGGACCGCCCGCCCCGTGCCCCGGGGCGCATCGGAGGCCCCCCGGGCTACTCGGCCTCGGTCCGGCAGAGCTGCAGGATGCCGGTGACCAGCAGGTCGAGGGCGCGCAGCGACTCCTCGTCGACCTGCCCGTCGGGGGTGCGGACCACCAGGTAGCGCCGGGAGAGGCCGTCGAAGCCTGCCAGGAAGTGCACCGCGAGGTCCTCCGCGGGGAGGGTGAGCCGCTCGCCGTGGGTCTCGGCCAGGGCGGTAATGATCTCGGCCGCGGTGCGCTCGATCTCGTGCTGCACGGCCCGCATGATCTCCTGCAGATCGGGGTCGCGCATCGCCAGCGCCTCGAACTCGGTGAGCAGCATGCAGTGGCCGGGCTCGGCGATGGTCTTGGCCCACAGCGTGTGCGCGAGGGCCCGCACCTGCTCCTCGAACGGGCCCTGCTCCGGGAAGGAGTCCCGGACGTGGCCGACGAAGTCCGCGGTGGACTGCTCCAGCACGGCCCGGTAGAGGTCCTTCTTCGTCCCGAAGGTGTAGTGGACGGTCGCCTGCGCGACGCCCAGTTCGGCCGCGATCGCCCTGGTGGAGGCGGCGGCGACGCCCTCGCGGGCCATCAGCGAGATGGCGGCCTGGACCAGCTGGGGGCGCCTTTCGGAGGCGGGGACGTGAGCCATGAGGTCAGGGTAGCGCTCCGTTCGGGCAACTGGGTCGGTCGATGCTGTCACCCGCTCGGGTCGTCCGACTTTGTCAACCGAACAACTCCGTCGTACGGTGGAACCCACCCGCTCGGGCAGCCGTCTGCCCGACCGATCCGAGCGAAGGCATCACTCATGGCCACGTACCTGTACCGCCTGGGCCGCTACTGCTACGACCGGCGACGAGCCGTGCTGGCGCTGTGGCTCGCGCTGCTGATCGCCTGCGGGGGGCTCGCGGGCGCGTTCGCGGGCAAGACCAGCGACGAGTTCAAGGTCCCCGGCACCGAGGCCCAGACCACCCTCGACCGCATCAAGGACACCTTCCCCGCGCAGGGCCACGCCTCGGCCCAGGTCGTCTTCGCCGCCGACGCCGCCGGCGGCATCGCCGCCCCCGACGCCCGCAAGGCCGTCGAGGCCGCCGTCGCCGGCATCGGCACCGCCCCCGGCGTCGCCTCCGCGCCCGACCCGTACGCCACCGGCGCGGTCTCCCCCGACGGCCGGGTCGCGATCGCCCTGGTCGAGTTCGACCACAAGCTCGCCGACGTCACCGACGGCCAGCGCGAAGCCGTCCGCAAGGCCGCCGACCCGGCCCGCACCTCCGGCGTCACGGTCGCCTTCGGCGGCGACGCGTACAACGAGATGGCCAAGGTCGAGGGCGGCGAGGCGATCGGGCTCGCGGTCGCCGGCGTCGTCCTGCTGATCACCCTGGGCACCCTGGTCTCGGCCGGGCTCCCGCTGCTCACCGCGCTGGTCGGGGTCGGCGTGGCGATGGCCGGACTGCTGGCGCTCTCCGGCTCGTTCGAGATCATCACCACCGCGCCGGTGCTCGCGCTGATGGTCGGCCTCGCGGTCGGCATCGACTACGCGCTCTTCATCGTCTCCCGCTACCGCCGCAACCTCGCCGAGGGCCTGGAGCCGGACGAGGCCGCCGCCCGCGCCAACGCCACGGCCGGCAGCGCGGTGGTCTTCGCCGGGCTCACCGTGGTCGTCGCGCTCGCCGGACTCGCCGTCGCCGGGGTGCCGTTCCTGACCGTGATGGGCCTGGCCGCCTCCGGCGCGGTGGTGGTCGCCGTCCTGGTCGCGATCACCCTGCTGCCCGCCCTGCTCGGCTTCGCCGGCCGCGCCGTGGACCGGCTGCCGGTCTGGAAGCGCGCGCTGCGTACGGGGGGCCGCACCACCCTGGGCGAGCGCTGGGGCCGCTTCGTCGTCCGCCGCCCGCTCGCCGTCCTGCTCGCCGGCCTCGCCGTGCTGACCGCCCTGGCGCTGCCCGCCGCGAGCCTGAACCTGGGCCTGCCCGGCGGCGGTTCGCAGGCCGCCGGCACCGACGCCCGCAAGGCCTACGACCTGGTCGGCGACAGCTTCGGGCCCGGCTTCAACGCCCCGCTGGTGGTCGTGGTCGACGCCGCGGGCGCCCAGCAGCCCGAGCGGGCCGTGCAGGCGGTCGCCGAACGGCTGAGCACCACCGCGGGCGTGCAGACCCTGCTGCCGCCGGTCGTCGACGAGCCGAGCCGCACCGCCCTGCTGACCGTCATCCCGAAGACCGGCCCCGACCACGCCGACACCGAGCGCCTGGTCGACGACATCCGCGGCCAGCGCGACGACCTGCGGGCCGCCACCGGCGCCCGGATCGACGTCACCGGCACCACCGCCGCCAACATCGACGTCTCCACCAAGCTCGGCCAGGCCCTGCCGCCCTTCGTCGCGGTGATCGTCGGCATCGCGCTGGTGCTGCTGGCCCTCGCCTTCCGCTCGATCCTGGTGCCGCTCAAGGCGGTGGCCGGCTTCCTGCTCTCGATCACCGCCTCGCTCGGCGCGGTCGTCGCGGTCTACCAGTGGGGCTGGCTGGACGGATTCATCGACGTGCCCAAGGTCGGCCCGGTGGTCAGCTTCGTGCCGATCCTGCTGATCGGCGTGCTGTTCGGGCTGGCGATGGACTACGAGCTGTTCCTGGTCTCCGGGATGAAGGAGCGGTACGTCCATGGCGCCGGGGCCCGCGAGGCCGTCGTCACCGGCGTGAAGAACGGCGCCCGGGTGGTCACCGCCGCCGCACTGATCATGATGTCGGTCTTCGGCAGCTTCGTCCTCGGCCACGACCCGATCGTGCAGCCGATCGGCTTCGCCCTGGCCGTCGGAGTCTTCGTGGACGCCTTCGTGGTGCGGATGGCGCTGGTACCGGCCGCGATGGCGCTGTTCGGCAAGGCCGCCTGGTGGTTCCCGAAGAGCCTGGAGCGGATCGTGCCCAAGGTCGACATGGAGGGCGAGGAGCTGATGGCCCGCCTGGAGGCCGCGCGGGGCGCGGAGGCACCGAAGGGTGCGGAGGCCGCTGAGGCGTCGGAGGGTGCAGCGGCCGCTGAGGGTGCGCCGGCCGCCGGGGGCGCCGCGAAGTCCCGCGCCGGGGTCTGAGGCCCGGTCCGGAGCGGGTGCCCGGTGGTCCACGGCCACCGGGCACCCGCACCGCCGTCCCCGCCGCGGCTACGGCAGCCGCTGCTCGAACCAGACCACCTTGCCCGCCCCCAGCCGGGTCGCCCCCCAGCGCTCGGCGCACCGGGCCACTATCTGCAGCCCCCGCCCGCGCTCGTCCTCCGGCCCGGTCCGCTGCGGCCGGGGCAGCAGCGGACTGTCGTCCCCCACCTCGCAGCGCAGCCGGGTGGTCCGCACCAGGCTGAGCGTCACCGGCCGGTTCGCGTGCTGCACCGCGTTGGTCACCAGCTCGCTGACCATCAACTCGGTCGCCTCGCTGAGCTGTTCCAGCCCCCAGCGGCGCAGCGTGTGGGCGGCCAGCCGGCGCGCCCGGCCCGGCGTCTCGTTGCGCGGCTGGAGGTACCAGTGGGCCACGTCCTCCGCCGGGATCCCGTCGAAGCAGGCCGCCAGCAGGGCGATGTCGTCCCCGCGGTCGCCCGGCGGCAGGATCCGCAGCGCCTCCTGGCACAGGTGCTCCGGGGAGTGCAGGTGCGCGGTGGCCAGCCTGGCGCGCAGCAGCTCCAGCCCGTCGCTGAGCGGCCGGCTCCGGGTCTCCACCAGCCCGTCGGTGAAGAGCAGCAGGGCGGAACCGGGCGGAGCGGGCAGCTCCACCGAGGAGAAGTCCACCCCGCCGACGCCGATCGGGGCCCCTGCCTCCAGCTCCAACAGGGCCGCACTGCCGTCCGGTTGGACCAGCACCGGCGGTACGTGCCCGGCGTTGGCGAGCACCACCCGGTTCGCGATCGGGTCGTACACCGCGAACACGCAGGTGGCCAGATGCTGCTCCCGGCCGAGCCGCTGCGCCTGCTCGTCGAGGTGGTACAGCACCTCGTGCGGCGGCAGGTCGAGCGCCGCCAGGGTCTGGGCGCTGGTGCGGAGCTGGCCCATGATGGCGGCCGAGGTCAGCGAGTGGCCCATCACGTCGCCGACGATCAGCGCCACCCGGTTGCCGGGCAGCGGGACGGAGTCGTACCAGTCGCCGCCGACCTGGGCGCCGCGCTCGCCGGGCAGGTAGCGCTGGGCGAGCCGCACCCCGTGGCTCTGCGGCAGCTTCAACGGCAGCATGCTGCGCTGGAGTTCGTTGGCGATCTCCCACTCGCGGGCGTACCGCAGCGCGGTGTCCACCGCCAGCCCGGCCTGGGTGGCGAGGTGGGCGGCGGTGGCGGTGTCGGCGGCGTCGAACGGCCCGGGTCGGTGGCCGAGCAGGTCATCGGCCGGACCGGGGGCGGGGGCGGGGGCGGCACCGGAGTCGGCGGGCGGGGCGGGGATACGGGCGGTGGCGGTGGAGGTCGCGGGGGAGGTCGCGGTCGCGGAGTCGGAGTCGGGGATGCGGTCGGCGGCCGGGCCGGGGGCGGGCCGCCGGATCAGCACCAGCAGGCCCAGTATCGCCTTGCGCCCGCGCAGCGGCAGTGCCAGCACCGACGTCCCGGGCGCCAGCCGGGCCAGCCCGCGGGCCCCGTACAGCTCGCGCAGCAGCGCGGTCGTGCGGGTGCCCTCGGCCTCCGGGGAGCCCATCACGACCGGCGCCGCCGGCGCGCGGCTCAGCAGGGCGTGCGCGAGCGCCCCGCCGCGGGTCACCGGCGTGGCCGGCCCGGTGTCCGCCGTCGAACGGGAGGCGTACCGGGTGCCGTACCGGCCGCCGTAGCCGCCGTCGTACCGCGCGTCGCGGTGCTCGGCCCCGGTGCTCGGGCGGCCGCGGCGGCCCAGCCGGGTGCCGTGGCTGTGGTGGATGCGCAGCTCGGTCGGGAAGCCCGGCTCGCGCTCCACGTTGGGCAGCGGATCGCGCAGGTGCACCACGACGGCGTCCGCCAGCGCCGGGACCAGCACCCGGCAGGCGTTGCGCAGGGTCGCCGCGAGGTCCAGGGCGCTGTTGATCCGCCGGGTCGCGTCGTCGAGGTAGGTGAGCCGCTCGGCGATCCGGAGCGGCTCGGCGGAGGCGTGCGGCACGGGCACCGGCGGGGGCCGGCGCTGGGCGGGGACGGCAGACGGCTGCCCGGCCTGGGGTTTGAGCTGGTCGCGCACGCTGCCTGTCCTGGTGATCGGGTCCGGTCGGGGGTGGGTGGGCCTGCGGGGCGGCGGGCCCGTTGCCGTGCTGGGCCTCCGGTCAGCCGATGCGCCGACAGCAGAGGAACAACTGCTCCTCCGGCGGCAGCGAGGTGCTCGCCGGGGCGTACGGGCGCCCGGCCTGCTCCTCGACGGCGAACCCGGACCCCTCCAGCACCCGTTCGAGATCCTCCCGCAGGTAGCCGCTGATCCGCAGCTCGCTGCCGAGGAAGGGCAGCAGCACGTGGTCCAGGTCCGCCTCCACCATGCCCAGCGCCAGCAGCCCGCCCGGCCGCAGCAGCCGGTGCAGCCGGGCCAGCACGGTGGGGATCTCCTCCTGCGGCAGCAGGATCAGCGAGAAGAACGCCGTCACGGCGGCGAAGGACCCGGCCCCGCGGGGCCCCAGCTCCGGGGCGTTCCAGGCGAGTCCGGCCCGCTCGGTGCCGAGGTCGTACATGTCGATGCGGTGGAACACGGGCGGGTACGGCCCCCGGTGGCGCTCCGCGCGGGCCAGCCGGAGCATCCCGTCCGAGAGGTCGACACCGGTCACCCGCAGGCCGCCCAGGGCCAGCTGCCGCACGGTCGGGTCGCCGGTGCCGCAGCCGACGTCCAGGACGGCCGCCCCCGGCTCCAGTTCGGCCAGCAGCCGGAGCCCGCAGGCCAACTGCCCGTCCTTGGCGGGGAACGCCTCGCCGTACCCGGCGCCGATCGTGTCGAAGGCGACGGCCTGCAGGGCCCGTTCGGCCCGGCGCCGCAGGACGTCGGCGCCCTCCTCGTCGAGCGGGGGGTCGGATATCTGTCCGGTCGTCACGATTGAGAGGCACCCTTCCACCCTGGCCTCCGGTCGGCTGTGCGGGGCCGTCGTCGCCGCTCGGCGCCCGCGCTGCCCCGCCCGGCCCGCTGCCGGTGGCGGTCCGTCACGCTCCCCGCGTCACTGGGACGTTCGCTGTCACTGGACGTTCGTTCCGTACGAGGACACTCTGCCCTGAACCGGCGCGGCGGCGCCGCCGTTTCCCGATGCTCCGCACCGCGATCGGGGAAAGCCGGCTGGACAGGCCAGTGGTGTACTCGGCTGTGCACTTGGCATCCGAGAATATGCGTGATCACTGCGCTGTGGGGTCCCTTTCCGGCCAACTCGTGCAGGTTGGGCCGAACTGGTCCCGGTTGCGGAAGCACGGCGGGGCGGGCCGGGGGAGCGCGGGCCGGCCGCGCACGCCGCATGGCGCGCCGCCGTGGCGCCCCTGACCTGCGGCGATGCCGGCAACCCCGGCCCGGCGTACAGATCGTCCGGAACCCCAGCCGTCCGACAGCCCGACGTTTATCGAACGTCAATCGGGTCGGTGCACGATGGAACCCAGCGCCGGGGAAGCGTTGAGGGCGCTCCCGCAGCCGGGGGGCGGCGGGAGCGCCGGACGCTCAGGGGGGTGAGTCTCCCGTCGGGGGACGGAGACTCACGGCGCAGGGGGAGGGGAGAAGGGCTCGGTGTGCTGACGGGAGATGAGGTCGGCGACGGGGGAGGCCTCCGGCACACCGAGCCGCGTGAAGATGGCGTGCGCCTCCTGGAGACACGCCAGCCCGCGAGCCGGCTGGGCGAGGCCGAGCAGCGCCTCGCCCAGTGCAGCGTTCGCCAGGCCCTGGCAGTAGGCGGAGTCCAGTTCCTGCGCGATCGCCAGCGACTCCCCGGCGGCGTCCGACGCCTCCGCCGCCCGGCCGCTCGCCAACAGGGCCACCGACAGCCGGGCCAGCGTGTAGCCCTCCCGCAGCCGGTTCTGCTGCGCCTGGTAGAGCTGGTTCGCCTCCCGCAGGTGGTCGACCGCCTCGTGCGGCGACCCGGTCGAGGAAAGCACCACACCGAGCTGGTACAGCGTGTCGGCGAGGCACGGGTCGTTGGCGGAGCGCCGTGCGGCGACGGCGGCCTCCGCGACCGACTGGACGGCCGCCTCACTCATGCCCGCATTGAGTTGCGCACGGGCGATGTTGCCGAGCAGCCGGGCCTCGCCGATCGGTGCCCCGACGACTCGGCTGATGGCCAGCGCCTGTTCGAAGAACGGCAGCGCCTCGGCGGCACGGTCGGAGATGCTGAGCGTGATCCCCAGAACGTTGGCGGCCATCGAACGCAAGACGGTGACGTTGTCTTCGGCCTGGAGGGCGAGGCTCGTTCGCAGCGACAGCTCCGCACCTTGAAAGTTGTTGGCGAAGTACTCCAGCGTTCCCAGCACGAAGTGGACCCGCGCCAGCGCCTGGGTGTCCCCATGTGCCCGGGCATTGGCACCGCCGGTCTCCAGGAGCCGCCGTGTGCGCGCGCCGTGGGTCGAGTCCTCGACGATGCTGTTGAGTGCGATAAGCAGGTCGAGGGCAGGTCGCAGCAGGGCGGGCGATCCGTCGACAGCCGCCTCCACGGTGCTGAGCATCATGCTGACCTCGGCCCGCAGCCAGCGCAGGGCCGAGGTGCCGGTGGCCAGCACGAGGCCGGGCGTCTTCAGATCGTCGAGCGGCTCGGGCAGCTGGTCGTCCGGCTCGATGGCCTGCGCGGCGTTGCGCATGGTCGGCAGCACGTGCTCCAGCAGACGCAGGACCGCCTTCTCCTGCTCGGCGGTGTCGGCCAGCTTCTCGTTCTGCCGCTGGGCGTAGAGCCTCAGCAGGTCGTGGTAGCGGTACCGGCCGGGCGTGAAGCACTCCAGCATGTTCGCCTCGACCAGCGACTCAGCCAGGTGTTCGGCCTGCGCGAGGCCCTCCCCGAGCAGCGCGGCCACCGCGTCCAGCGGCAGGTCCGGGGAGTCCACCAGGGAGAGCAGGCGGAACGCGCGGGCCTCGTCCGGGCGCAGCTGGCCGTAGCCGAGGCCGATGGTGGTCTCGACCGCCAGGTTGCCCAGCTGCAGCTCGTCGAGCCGCCGCCGTTGGTCCGCTAACCGCTGGGCCAGGTCGGAGACACTCCACCGTGGTCGGCTGGCGAGCCGGGCGGCGGCGATCCGGACGGCGAGGGGCAGGAAGCCGCAGGAGGTGACCACGGCGAGGGCCGCCCCCGGCTCGGCGGCCACCCGTGCCTCGCCGACGATGGCCGAGAAGAGCGCGAGTGCTTCCCCCGGGGTCATCTCCTCCACGTCGACCAGGTGGGCGCCGGGGATGCCGGCCAGCCGGGAGCGGCTGGTGGCCAGCACGGCGCAGCCGGAGACACCCGGGATCAGCGGCAGCAACTGCTCGGAGTCGTGGGCGTTGTCCAGCAGGATCAGCATCCGGCGCCCGGCCAGCAGTGAGCGGTACAGCGCGGCGCGCTGCTCCAACGACTCCGGGAGTTCGGCCACGCCCAAGGCGTGCAGGAAGTCGCCGAGCACGATGGCGGGGTCGACGGGAGAGGCGCCGGCACCGCGCAGGTCGACGTAGAGCTGACCGTCCGGGTACTCGCTCCGGACGCTGTGGGCGACGTGCACCGCCAGCGTGGTCTTGCCGACACCGCCGATGCCGGCCAGTGAGGTGACGACGACGGCCTGGCCGGTCCCGCTGCGCAAGGTCTGTCGAAGCTCGGTGACGAGTACCGAGCGCCCGCTGAAGTCCGAGACGTCGGCGGGGAGCTGGGCCGGCGGCGGCACGACCGGCGCATTGTCGGCCCGGTTCGCCGACGGCGGGATGGCCGAGGGTGGCGGTGCCAGTTCGGCGTCGCCGGCGAGGATCCGGGCGTGCATGGTGGAGAGACCGGTGCCGGGCTCGACGCCGAGCTCCTCGATCAGCAGCTTGCGGGTGTCCGTGTAGACGCCGAGTGCCTCGGCCTGTCGACCGCAGCGGTACAGAGCGAGCATAAGCAGCTCGCGCAGCCGTTCGCGGAGCGGGTGCTCCGCGGTGAGCGAGCTGAGTTCTGCGACGACCTCGGTGTGCCGGCCGATCTCCAGAGCGACGGCGCAGCACTCCTCCCAGGCGGAGACCTGGCGTTCGGCGAGGCGCAGCCGCTGGGTGTCGGCGTACGGTCCGGGCACACCTGCCAGCGCCCGGCCGCGCCAAAGACCGAGCGCCGCGGACAGGAGGCGGTGGGCCTCGGCCGGGTCACCGTTGGTGCGTGCGGCGCCTGCCTCCCCGACGGCGGCTTCGAAGACAGCGAGATCGAGCGCGCCCGAGGAGATCCGCAGGGCATATCCGTCACTCACCGAAATCAGGATCTCGGCCGGTGCCCGGACCTCGCGATGGGGCTCGATCACTCCGCGGAGCCGGGACACGTACGTGCGCAGTGCGGCGATCGCCTGCGGTGGGGGACGATCACCCCAGATGCCGTCGACCAGATCCTGCGTCGCGACCGGCCGGCCGTGCTGGAGGAGGAGCGAGGTGAGGACCGCCTGTTGCTGCGGAGACCCGAGGGCCAGTGTCTCGTCTCCGCGCCATGCCTGGACCGGGCCGAGCACCTGGAAGCGCAGCGCGGATCCGTGCGGCGTTTCCTGAGGCTCCATGAAATTCCCCCGATGAACTGTGGCGGCGCCCTCTTCTCGCGCGGGGCTTTCGACGGTCCGCTAGGGCCGCATCAGCTTAGGCGGACCGCTGCAAACACTGGAGAACAGCACAAGCGTCGCGATGTTTATAGGACATTTAGCGGTCCCTACGATACTGTCCGGGCGCCTGGGTCGAGCCGGTCGGGCGCGAGCAGATCCCGATGACCTGAAAGGCAGCCAGCCATGGCCGAGATTGAGTCCACCAGCACCGAGACCGAGACCGTCGACGCCCAGGCCGTGGCCGAGGCGGAGGCCGGTGTGGCTTCGCACATCGTTCCGGCCGACGAGCCGCACGTGGAGCCCCAGGAACTGTTCGGCGGCGGCGAGGTCGCCGAGCCCGCCGATGCCGACCAGGACGAGACCTACGAGCCGCTGGGTGCCATCAACGCCCACCCGTAAGGCCCCGATGCCGTTGCCCCGTGCCCCGCTCACTTGGGGTGCGGGGCTTCTGTCGTTCCCGTGCGGTGTCCCGACATGCCGTCAGTCCCCGTCGGCGGCCCCCTCCGGGAGGGGGGCGATGTGGCCGGGGGCGGCGGTCCACTCGCGGCCGCCGCCGAGGGGGCGCAGGTAGTGCTCGCCGCCGATGGTGTCCATGTAGATGCCGATGCGGCCGGTCCGGCGGTCGTGGACCGCCTCCCCCGCGCGCGGGTGGTAGGGCGCGGGCCTCTGGTGCTCTCGGGTGCTCACCGCGCTGCTCCTCCTCGCTCTCTGTACAAGTCCGTACGGGCGACTACCCAGCATCTCTAGAGAAGCTAATATCTCTAGAGATGTCAACGGTCCGACGCGGCGGAAGGGGCTGGACGATGGCCGGAAGCAGGGGCAGCAGAGACGACAGGCAGCCCAAGTACCAGCGGATCGCGGACACCCTGCGCGAGGCCGTCGACACCGGCGAGTACCGCGCCGGGGACCGGCTGCCGGGCGAGAACGACCTCATGGAGAAGTACGGCGTCGCCCGGATGACCGCCCGCCAGGCGCTCGGCGTGCTGCAGAGCGAGGGGATCGCGGAGGCGCGCAAGGGGGCCGGGGTGTTCGTCCGGGAGTTCCGGCCGCTGCGCCGGCGCGGCATCCAGCGGCTGGCGCAGGGGCAGTGGGGGTCGGGGCGGTCGATATGGTCGGCCGACATCGACAACCGGACGCTGGTCGTCGACCAGGTGTCGGTGACCGAGGAGGGCGCGCCGGAGCACGTCGCCCGCGTCCTCGGGGTGGAGCCGGGCGAGCCGATGTGCGTGCGCCACCGGCGCTTCGTGCTGGACGGCAAGCCGGTGCTGCTCTCCACCTCCTACCTCCCGGCGGGGCTGGTGGCGGGGACCGCGATCACCCGGGAGGACACCGGGCCCGGCGGGACGTACGCCCGGCTCGCCGAGATCGGCGCCAAGCCGGTGCACTTCCGCGAGGAGGTCCGCTCCCGGATGCCGGGCGCGGAGGAGGCGGCCCGCCTCGAACTCGCCGCCGGTACGCCGGTGATCCTCATCGTCCGGACGGCCTTCGCCGAGGAGGGCCAGGTCGTCGAGCTGAACGAGATGGCCCTCGACGCGGCCTCCTACGTCCTGGAGTACGACTTCGACGCCTGACCGCCCGCGCCCCGTCGACCGCCCCCCGGTCGCCCGCGCCTGTCCGCACCGCGCCTCCGTCGCCCGCGGCGCGGGAACGCGGACCGCCCCGGTCGCGCGGGGCGGCCGGGGCGGTCGGTTCGGTACGGGGGTGCGGCTACTCCTTGGAGCGGACGCGGAGGCTGGTGATGAGGGGGCCCTCGGTGGTCTCGCGGAAGAAGTCGTTGCCCTTGTCGTCGACGACGATGAAGGCGGGGAAGTCCTCGACCTCGATGCGCCAGACGGCCTCCATGCCGAGCTCGGCGTACTCCAGGACCTCGACCTTCTTGATGCAGTCCTGGGCGAGGCGGGCGGCGGGGCCGCCGATGGAGCCGAGGTAGAAGCCGCCGTGCTGGGCGCAGGCGTCGGTGACCTGCTTGCTGCGGTTGCCCTTGGCGAGCATGACCATGGAGCCGCCGGCGGCCTGGAACTGGTCGACGTAGGAGTCCATCCGGCCGGCGGTGGTGGGGCCGAAGGAGCCGGAGGCGTAGCCCTCGGGGGTCTTGGCCGGGCCCGCGTAGTAGACCGGGTGGTCCTGGAGGTACTTGGGCATGCCCTCGCCGGCGTCCAGGCGCTCCTTGATCTTGGCGTGGGCGATGTCGCGGGCGACGACCAGGGTGCCGGTGAGCGAGAGGCGGGTCTTCACCGGGTACTTGGAGAGCTCGTTGCGGATCGCCGACATCGGCTGGTCGAGGTCGATGCGGACGACGTCGTCGTCGAGGTGCTCGTCGGTGGTGTCCGGCAGGTACGAGGCCGGGTCGGTCTCCAGCTGCTCCAGGAAGACTCCCTCGGCGGTGATCTTGCCGAGTGCCTGGCGGTCGGCGGAGCAGGAGACGGCCATCGCGACCGGCAGCGAGGCGCCGTGGCGCGGCAGGCGGACCACGCGCACGTCGTGGCAGAAGTACTTGCCGCCGAACTGGGCGCCGATGCCGATCTTCTGGGTGAGCTCGGTGACCTTGGCCTCCAGTTCGAGGTCGCGGAAGCCGTGGCCGGTCTTCGCGCTGCCCTCGGTCGGCAGGTGGTCGAGGTAGTGCGCGGAGGCGTACTTGGCGGTCTTGAGCGCGAACTCGGCGCTGGTGCCGCCGATCACGATCGCCAGGTGGTACGGCGGGCAGGCCGCGGTGCCGAGCGAGCGGATCTTCTGCTCCAGGAAGGCGAGCATGCTCGCCTCGTTCAGGATGGCCTTGGTCTCCTGGTACAGGTACGACTTGTTGGCCGAGCCGCCGCCCTTGGCCATGAAGAGGAACTTGTACGCGTCGCCGTCGGTGGCGTACAGCTCGATCTGTGCGGGCAGGTTGTTGCCGGTGTTCTTCTCGTCCCACATGGTGACCGGTGCCATCTGGGAGTAGCGCAGGTTCAGCTTGGTGTACGCGTCGTAGACGCCGCGCGCGATGGCGGACTCGTCGGAGCCGGCGGTCAGCACGTTCTGGCCGCGCTTGCCCATGACGATGGCGGTGCCGGTGTCCTGGCACATCGGGAGGATGCCGCCGGCCGAGATGTTGACGTTCTTCAGCAGGTCGAGTGCGACGAAGCGGTCGTTGGGGCTCGCCTCGGGGTCGTCGAGGATGCGGCGCAGCTGCGCGAGGTGGGCCGGGCGGAGGTAGTGCGAGATGTCGTGCATCGCCTCGGCGGTGAGCAGGCGCAGGGCCTCCGGCTCGACCTGGAGGAAGGTCCGGCCGCCGGCCTCGAAGGTGGAGACGCCCTCGGAGGTGAGCTTGCGGTACGGGGTCGGGTCGGCGCCCAGGGGGAGCAGGTCGCTGTACTCGAAGTCTGGCGTGGGAGCCATGGGGGAGGTCCTTAGTGTTCCAGTGTTCCGGCTGCGTCGGCGAAGCACCCTCGGCGATGCACCCTCAAGGGCACCCTCCAGGGTAGGACCCGGCGGATCGCGGGACGCGGACAGGTGGGCCTGCGTGACCAGGGTCACTCAAACGTGCGTGCGGGCCTTGCCGCGGTGACTAGGCTGGGGCCGTGGAGAACTCGCCGTCGCAGGACGCCCAGGACCAGTCGCCCGTACCGATGAGCAAGCCGATTCCCGCGCCCGCGGTGCGGCCGGAGGCCGCTCCCGCCGCGCCGGTCCACGCGCCGGTGGCGGAGGCCGACATGCGGGCCTCGGACGCCGACCGGGAGCGGATCGCGGAGCTGCTGCGCGACGCGTACGCCGAGGGCCGGTTGGACGTGGACGAGCACGCCGAGCGGATCGAGGCGGCCTACCGGGCCAAGACCATGGGCGAGTTGGCGCCGCTGACCCGGGACCTGCCGGCGCACCGGTCGATCTCCTTCGAGAAGGGCCCGCTGGGCGGCGCGCAGCCGGCCGGGCGGCCGCGGCCGGCGCAGCCGCCGGCCCGCCAGGAGTCGCCGACGATGCTGGCGGTCTTCGGCGGGGCGTCGCGCAAGGGCCGCTGGCGGGTGGGTTCGCAGCTGCGGGCGGTGGCGATCTTCGGCGGGGTGGAGATCGACCTGACGGACGCGGTCTTCGAGTCGCCCGAGGTGGTGATCGAGGTCGCGGCGGTGTTCGGCGGGGTCGACATCAAGGTGCCGGAGAACGTGAGCCTGCACGGCGGCGGGGTCGGGATCTTCGGCGGGTTCGACGTCAAGGAGCAGACCGCCGCGGATCCGTACGCGCCGGTGGTGCGGGTGAAGGGCGCCGCGGTGTTCGGCGGCTGCGAGGCGCGTCCGCGCCGCGGCAAGAAGCTCAAGGAGTGGGTGCGCAAGCAGCTCGGCGCCGACTGAGCGCGCTGCGCCCGGACGCCCGGCGGGGAGGCAACTCCCGGCCGGGCGTTCGCCGTTGTGCGGACCGCCGGGGTGTGCGGCACTCGACGGGGCGTCATGTGCCGTGTGCGGTCGGTTGCGTGCAGTGTGCATGAATCGCGGCGGGGCGGGGTAATTCCTCTCGCACATCGCTTCTTGTACGGCTGTGACACCGGGGGCGGCCTGCGGCCGGCCCGGGGGGTGGAGTGAAGCGCGGGGGCCAGCAGCCGGGCAGGGGAGCGAGCCTTCCCCGTGTCCGAGTGCCTCGTCAGGAGTCCGGCCGTGCTGCATCCGATCGAGTCCCGTCCCGCACGTCCCGTCGCCGCGGTCCGCCTGCCGGCCCGTGCGCCGGAGGTTCCGGCGCCGTCGCCGGAGCAGCCTCCGTCGCTCCAGCCGCAGTCGGGGGAGGACGATCCGTGGCACACCGGGGCCGCCTGTCGCCGGGACGAGGTCGGTCTGTTCTTCGCGCCGTCCAAGGAGCCGACGGCGGCCAGGCTGTCGCGGGAGGAGCAGGCGAAGCGGGTCTGCGCGCGCTGCCCGGTGCTGCTGGAGTGCCGCGAGCATGCGTTGGCGCAGCCGGAGCCGTACGGGGTGTGGGGCGGGCTGACCGCGGCGGAGCGCCGGGTGGTGCTGGCCCGGCGGCGTCGCCGGGACTCGCCGGAGCTGCGCGAGCCGGCGGCCCGGGTGCCGGCCGCCCGCGGCCGGATGGCCGGCTGAGCCGGGGCGGCGCACCGCCGGCGAGCACTCCGGGGCCGTGACCCCGGCCCGTACCGGGTGTCGGTCCGTACCGGGTGCCGGTCCGGAGCCGGTCGACGGCGGTTGGACGTGGGGGCGGACGCGGGCGCGGCCTCGGCGGAGGGGGAT
>NZ_JBSGXP010000019.1:0-76376 GCF_053610105.1 Kitasatospora sp. NPDC054939
CTCCGGTAGCGCGGCCGCGGGGCCGCCCGCCACGGGACGACGGGCCGCCGTTCGAGTACACGGACGGACGGCCCCGGACGGTTCGACCGGGGCCGCTGTCGCTGTGTGACCGGCTTCCGGTGTGCTGCCGCCGCTGCGTGTCCGGTCCGGGCGAGCAGTTGCCGTGCGGGTCAGGACACCGCGTGGAGCGTCGTCGTCGAGGGCAGGCCGGCGCGGTGGGCCAGGGCGGCGGCCTCGCCGCGCGAGCCGACTCCGAGCTTCGCCAGGATGTTGGCGACGTGGAACTTCACCGTGGACTCGCTGATGTGCAGGGCCTGCGCGATGTCGCGGTTGCGGCGGCCCTGAGCCAGCTGGTCCAGTACCTCCAGCTCGCGCGGGTGCAGCCCGTCCAGCGGCCCGTCCGCCGCGGCCACCGCCGGTGCGGTCAGCGGAAGTTCCACCGTCACCGTGGTGCCCCAGCCCGGCACCGCGTCCACCGCGAGCCGTCCGCCCAGCACCTGCACCCGCTCCGCGGTGCCGTGGACGGCCAGCGCCTCGACCGTCAGCAGCCCGGGGCCGTCGTCGCGCACCACCGCGCGCAGCGCGTCCCCGGTGAGCTGCCAACTCACGTGCAGCCGGCCCGGCTCCCCCTGCTCAAGCAGCGTCAGCACGGTCGACCGGACGGCCGCCCGCGCGGTCAGCGCGATGTCGGCGGGCAGCGTCCGGCCCCCCGGCGCGGTGGCCGGCGGCACCAGCTCCAGCCGTACCGGACTGTGCCGCAGCAGCGGGCGCAGCTCCTCGCCGAGCCGGGCGAACGAGGCGTCGGCCGGCTCCTCGCTCAACTCCCGGTCCAGATCGGCGTACGCGCGCAGCTCCAGCAGCGCGCCGACCGCCAGCTCGGTGGCGCCCCGGCGGGCCGCGGCATCGTCCAGCCGGGCCGAACGCAGGGTGGCGAGGATCGTGGACAGCGCCGAGGCGTGCTCCCCGGACAGTTCGGCGATCGCCTTGGCCCGCACACCCGCCGAGGCGCGGGACGCGGCGGTCTGCACCGGGGCGGCGTCCGTCGCACGGTGGTGGTTGTGCGTGGTCACCACCTCCCACAGCTGCTGCAGCACCGCCGGGACGTCCTCGCCCAGCGGCGCGTCGGAGCCGCGGACCAGGACCAGCAGCGAACCGTTGCTGTTGGCCGGCCTGGACGCCACCGCCAGCACCGGGCGCTCCCGCCCGGCGAGCACCGCCTCGCCCTGCCACGGCCGACCGGGCTCCACCAGGTCGGCGAGGTCCGCGAGTTCGCGGCTGGTGATCCGTCCCGCCACCTCCGGCGCGCCCACCGCGCTCACCGGGGAGTATGTGCAGACCCGGCTCAACTGGGCCACCGCCGTGTGCGGGACGAGATCGGCGAGCACCCGCGAGATGGTGACCATGCTTCGGGCCCGCGGCGCGCCCAGCACCTCCACGGCCCGCGCCAGTACCGCCGCCGGATCGGCCCAGCCCCCGCCGGCCGACCGGACTGCCTCCTGCGTGCCGTTCTCCCCCTGGATGTCCATGGGTTCCAGCCTAATCGCGGCCCCGCCGTCACCGCCTGGCCGTTCGGACAGGTGGGCCCGTCCGAACGACCGGCCGAACCGGGGTCGACCACCCGGCAGGCTGGATGACGTCAGCCCGACGGCGCCACGCCGACGGAGCGGGCCGGACGACCGGCCGCAGCACCCGTCGGGGCGTCGATCGGGGCGTCAATCCATCCCGGACAGAAGGATCGTGAGAATCATGACCAAGGCCATCGGTCACCACGAGTACGGCACCGCGGACGTCCTGCGCCCCATCGAGGTCGAACTGCCCCAGCCCGGCCCCGGCCAGGTGCGGATCGCCGTCCGCGCCGCCGGCGTCAACCCGCTGGACTCCAAGGTGCGCAGCGGCGTGCTGGAGGCGATCTACCCCGTGACCTTCCCGAACGTGCCCGGCAGCGAGGCGGCCGGTGTCGTCGAGGCGCTCGGCGAGGGCGTCACCGGAGTGGCCGTCGGCGACGAGGTGTTCGGCCCGACGGCGTACTTCGGCGGCTACGCCGAGCACGCCCTGCTGGCCGCCGACCGGCTGACCCGCAAGCCCGCGGGGATGAGCTGGGAGCAGGCCGCCGCCCTGCCGGTGGCCGCCGAGACCGCCTGGCGCGTCCTCGACCTGCTCGGCCTCGCCCCCGACGGCGAACTCGACGGCACCGGCGCCACCCTGCTGGTGCACGGCGCGGCCGGCGGGGTCGGCACCCTGCTGCTCCAGTTCGCCCGCTCCCGCGGGATCCGGGTGATCGGCACCGCGAGCGAGGCCAACCACGACTACCTGCGCGAACTCGGCGCGATCCCCGTCACGTACGGCGAGGGACTCGCCGAGCGCGTGCGGGCCGTCGCCCCGAACGGGGTCGACCGGGCACTGGACGCCGCCGGCCGCGGTGACGTCCTCCCGCTCTCGGTCGAACTGACCGGTGCGGCCGAGCGGGTCGTCACCATCACCGACCCGCACAGCGCCGAGACCCACGGCGTCCGGTTCACCGGCGGCGGGGAGGCCGTCGACCACCAGCGCACCGCGCAGCAGGCGGCCGTGGCGCTCTTCGAATCGGGCGGGCTGGTGCTGCCGCTGCACCGGATCTACCCGCTGGCGGACGCGGCCCGGGCGCAGCGCGACAGCGAGGCCGGGCACGTGCGGGGGAAGCTCGTCCTTTCGGTCGGTTGAGCGTGACGGTCTGCGGTGCCGACAGTGCTGGTGCTGGTGCTGGTGTGGGGTCGCGGTCCGGGCGTCGGGCCTGGGCAGGTGGCGGCGCGGGGGACGGGTCCGGCCGGGATCGGGGTCGGCAGGGGGGCGCGCGGACGGCGGGGGCGGGGGTACCGCCGTCCGCACGCGCCGACCGGGGCGGGTCCGCGGCGCGGAGTCGTGGCGCCAACTGTGCGTCGTGCGGTGCGATCTGACGTTGCCTCGCTAGAGTCGGAGCCATGAACTCCTCACCGGCTCATGGGCGGTTGGCGGGCAAGTCCTGCGTGGTCACCGGCGCGGCGAGCGGGATCGGCCGGGCCGTGGCCGAACGCTTCGCCCACGAGGGCGCCCTGGTGGTCGCCACGGACATCGACGCGGAGGGCCTCAGCCGGCTCGCCGAGGCACTGCCGGAGGCGGTGACGACGGTCGTCGGCGACGTCTCGCTGGCGGAGGACGCCCGCCGGATGGTCCGGGCGGCCGTGGAACGGCACGGTCGGATCGACGTCCTGGTGGCCAACGCGGGCGTCATCCCGCTGATGGAGATCACCGACGCCGAGGCCGAGGACTGGGACCAGGTGATGGCCGTCGACGGCCGCGGCATGTTCCTGACCTGCAAGTACGCGGTGGAGGAGATGAGCGGGGACGGCCCCGGGCGCGGAGCGGGCGGAGCGATCGTCTGTGTCTCCTCGATCTCCGGCGAGGCCGGCCAGCGCGGCCAGGCGGTGTACGGGCCCGCCAAGTTCGTCGCCTCCGGACTCACCAAGCACCTCGCCGTGGAATGGGCCGACCGCGGCATCCGGGTCAACGCCGTCGCGCCCGGCACCATCAGTACCGAGCGGGTCCACCGCCTGCGCGACGAACCCGGCGGCCCCGAATACCTGGAGGCGATCGAGCGCCTGCACCCCATGGGCCGACTGGGTGCCCCGGCGGAGGTGGCCGCGGCGGTGCTGTTCCTGGCCTCCGACGAGGCGTCCTTCATCACCGGCGCGGTGCTGCCGGTGGACGGCGGCTACCTGGCGCAGTGACTGGGCGGTCGGGCGGTCGGTGCTGGTCGGTCGGGCAGTCCGGCGGTCGATGTCGGGCACGCGCGCGGTCGGTGCAGCGCGGCCTCACTGCTGTGGGCCGAACGGTTCGGGCGTCTCGGCGGGCTCGCCGGAGAACACCACCTCCCCGCGGTGCAGCACGTGAACGGCGGCGGCCGGCGCGAGCGTTCGGGGCAGGCGCTGCGCCGCCACCACCGCCGTCCGGCCCTCGGTGGCCGCCGACCCCAGCAGGTGGGCGTGCAGGCGGGCGGCGACGTCCGGTGCCAGCCCCCGGTCCGGCTCGTCCAGCAGCAGCAGTCCCGGGCGGGCGGCCAGCGCCCGGGCGAGCGCGACGAGCTGCTGCTGGCCGCCGGAGAGCGTGCCGGTGCGGCGGGCGAGCAACTCCGCCAACTCGGGGAACACGGCGATGACTTCGGCGCGTACGGCGGTGGCGTCGCGGGGCTCGGCGGCCAGGTCCAGGTGCTCGGCGACGGTGAGTGACGGGAAGACCGCCCGCTCGGCGGGGACGAGGGCGAGCCCGTCACGGGCCCGCCGGTGCGGACGGAGCGCGGTGATGTCCCGTCCGCGTCGGAACACCTGCCCCGAGGCGAGCGGTACGAGTCCGGCGAGTGCGTGCAGCACGGTGGTCCGACCCGCACCGTTGCGGCCGAGGAGGAGCGTCACCGCCCCGGCGGGGAACGCGAGGTCCACGCCGTGGAGGGCTTCGAGCGGTCCGTAGCGGACCCGCACGTCGCGGAGGCGGGCCTCGGCGCTCATCGGTGGCCCGCGGGCTGGGGGGCGCGGCGGGCGGAGGTGGTCGTCTGTCGTCCGTCGTCGGGAGTCCGATATCGCGCGGTGGAAGTCTGAAATCTGTCAGCCGTCATCCGGTGTCTGTCATCTGCCATCGGTGATCCGCTGTCTGTCCGTTGCCATCTGCCATCTGCCGTCTGTGGTCTGTCGGTCGACATCCGTCCTCCGTCCTCCGTCCTCTGTTCGCCGTCATCCGCCATCCGTCCGGCGCCACCCCGCGCCGCCCGCCAGCACCTCCGCCGCCGGGCCGCGCGCCACCACCCGGCCTCCGGCCATGGCGTACACGGTGTCCGCGAGTTCGGCCACCAGGTCCGGGTCGTGCTCCACCAGCAGCAGCGCCATCCCGCCGTCCGCCAGCCCGCGCAGGACGGCGGCGAGCCGGGCCGTCTGGGCGGTGTCGAGGCCGGCGGCCGGTTCGTCGAGCATCAGCACCTGCGGTCGGCCCGCCAGTGCGCGGGCCAGTTCGACCAGCCGGAGCACCCCTGTCGGCAGGTCGCCCGCCGAGCGTTCGGCGACCGCGCCCAGGCCGACGGTCGCCAGGGCCTGCGCCGTGGCCTCCTCCGCCCCGCGGGCGTCAGAGCCGCGGCGTGGACGAGGGCCCCGGCCGCCCTGTTCGGCCCCGACCCGGACGTTGTCGGCGACGGTGAGGGTGGGGAAGACCGCGATCTGCTGGAAGGTCCGGGCCAGCCCGAGGCGTACCCGGGCGTGTGCGGGGGTCCGCGTGATGTCCCGGCGGGCGAGCAGGACGCGTCCGGCGTCCGGGCGGGCGGTGCCGGCCAGGCAGTCGAAGAGGGTGCTTTTCCCGGCGCCGTTCGGCCCGATCAGGGCGGTGATCCGACCGGCGGGCGCGGTCAGGTCGACCCCGGCGACGGCGGTGATGCCGCCGTACCGCCGCACCACACCACGCGCGGTGAGCCGGGTACCCGTCACCGTCCGCCTCCTTCCGTCCCGCTGCCTCCAGCCTCGGCCGCAACCACCGCCCCGGTCACCGCACCCGGTCACCCCACACGGGCAACCCATCCGGCCACCCCCCACAGGCACACCCGCACCGCGCCCCCGTCGCGGTTCACGTGCTTCGCCCCGTCGTGCGTTCCGCGCCCGCGCCCGCGCCCGCTCCCGCTCCCGCTCCCACCCCCGTTCCCCGCGCCTGCCGGGCCGCGTGGATCCGGGCGCGGGCCCGTCGTCCGGCGGCCGTCAGCCGTACGCCGGCACCACCCGGCCCGACGCCGGCCTCCGGACACTCCGGCCGTGCCGTGCGGCGGGGGCGGAGGTGGGCGGCGAGGCCGCCGGGGAGTCGGCCGACGGCGGCTGCCAGCAGGCCGACGGCGACCGCCGAGACGCCGGTGACGGTGCCCGTGTCCAGGCCGACCAGCAGCGCGGCGGCCAGGAGTGCGCCGACGGCGCTGTCCGCGCCGACCACGACCACCGCGGCGAACCACACCAGCCCCTGGACCGGGTCGAAGGTGGCCGCGTCGAAGGCCCGTCCGCCGAGGCCGAGCAGTCCGCCGCCGAGTGCGGCCAGGGCGGCGCCGGCCATGAAGGCGAACAGTTTGAGCCCGGGCACGTCGACACCCGCGGCTACCGCGCCCGGCTCGTGGTCGCGCATCGCGGTCAGGGCCCGGCCGAGTCGTCCCCGGTGGAGGCGGTGGACGAGCAGCAGGCCGGCGCCGAGCAGGAGCAGTTCGACCAGGTAGAAGGCGCGGTCGGCGGCGAGCAGGGCGGGGCGGTCCAGGGTGAGCCCGGTGGTGGCGTACGGCTGCTGGAAGACGAAGCGGCTCAGTGCCGTGCCGACGGCGAGGGTGACCAGGGCGAGCGCCAGGCCGCGGCGGCGGATGGCGGGGCGGCCGGTGAGCAGGCCGAGCGGGGCGGTGGCGAGGACGGCGAGCAGCAGGGCCGGTACGGCGGGCAGGGCGGGAAGGCCGGGGACGCGTCCGGACATCAGCAGTCCGGTGCCGAGCGCGCCCAGCCCGGCATATCCGGCCTGGCCGAGGGAGATCTGCCCGCCGTAACCGGTCACCACCACGACCGACAGCAGCACCAGGGCGAGCGCGGGCACCGCCAGCGCTCCCCGCAGGTCGTCGCCGCGGAAGCCGAGCGGCAGCAGGAGCAGTACCGCGCAGACGACCGGCCCCACTCGTCCGCCGCCGGAGGGCCGGGCGGGGAGCGGGGCGCGGCCGTCGTCGGCGAGCCGGGTGCCGGCCACCAGGGCGGCGACCAGCAGGGCGATCACGAAGAGGTTGGCCTGGACGGCCTGGACGAGGGGGAGCAGTCGGCCGGACGGGCGCAGCCGGGTCAGTTCGCTCTGCAGGATGCCGAGCCCGAGACCGGTGGCCACCGCGACGGGCAGCGAGCGCAGGCGGGCGGCCACGGCGACGGCCATCGTCTCCATCACCAGCAGCGGGAGTCCGTACGGGTCGAGCAGCAGGTAGGGGGCGAGGGCGATGCCGACCAGGCCGGCGGTGAACGAGCCGAACGCCCAGCCGGCGGCGGAGACCCGGTCGGCGTTCACCCCGCCGAGTGCGGCGAGCCGGCGGTCGTCGACCACCGCGCGCAACCGCAGTCCGAACCGCGTGCAGCGGGTGGTCGCGGTGACGGCGGCGCACAGCAGCACGATCGCGGCGAGCTGCGCCACGGTGTCGGGCCGCACGCTGTGGCCGCCCGGGAGGCCGATCGGGGTGCCGCCGAACGGGGAGGGGGCGCCGGCCAGCGGGGCGGGGCCCCAGACCAGGACGGCGGTGCCGATCAGCAGGACGAACACGCCGATCCCGGCGACCAGCGTCTCGGCCGGTCCGGCACCGCGTCGCTGGAGCGGGCGGTGGACGAGGACGTCCAGCAGCACCCCGAGGGCGGGGGCGACGAGCAGCAGGCAGCAGGCGACGGCGGGCCAGACGGGCCAATGGCGGACCACCACGAGTTCGCGCAGCAGGTAGGCGATGATCATGGCCTGGGCGCCCTGGGCGAGGTTCAGCACCCCGGTGGCCCGGTGGCAGACCACCAACCCGATGCCGCTGAGCGCCGCGGCCCCGCCGACGGTGAGCCCGGCGAGCGCCAGGTCGACGGTCAGGTCGAGCTCGCCGCCGGCGGAGGCGAGCGGGAACGCACCGGACGGTCCGCCGACCGGCCCGGCCCCGGGCGTCATCCGGCGACCTCCGGGGGGTCCGGAGGCTGCGGGTGGCTTGGGGCGTCCGGGGCCTCCGGGGGCCTGCGGGCCTCGGCCTCCGCCGTCGCGGGGTCGTCCGGGGCCTTCGGGGCGTCCGGGGTCGGCGGCGGCGCGGGGTCGCAGAGCCGGCACGGCGTGAGCCCGCGGTTCCGTACGGCCTGCGGGTCGACCGGTGCGGCGAGGTCCTTGCCGGCGATCAGCGGGCAGTCGGGGCGGTGGTAGAAGGTGCCCCCGGGGACGGACAGCGGGCTGTTCGTGGCGGGGGGAGCCGCGGCCGGGGCAGCGGTACCGTCGGCACCGCCGTCCGCGTGCGCCGGATCGTCCACCCGCGACCGTTCGTCCGTGTGTGCCGGATCCTCCTGCGGCGCCGGGTCCTCCGCCCGCGCAGCTTCATGCGTCCACGAACGTTCGGGCTGCGGCGACGTTCCTGGCTCGGGTGCATCTGCGGGTACGGGTGCAGGTCCGGATCCGGGCCCGGACTCGGGTTCGACCAGCAGCGCGTACAACTGCTCGACCCGCCGGTCCGTGGCGCCGTCGGCACCGGACGGGCCGCGGCCGGGGCCGGGGCCGGGGCCGAAGGGGCGGAGGGCGACCAGGACGGTTCCGGACACGATCAGCGCGGCGCCGGGGACGGTGGCCGAGGCGAGGAGGGGCAGCTGCTGTTCGATGCGGTGTTCACCCGAGATGCCGTACCAGCCCAGGACGCAGAGGGCCGCCCCGGCCGCCACGACGATCCAGCCCAGCCATTCGCGGGCAGCCCTGAGCAGCCGGACCGCGCCGCCGGCGGCGGTGTGCCGGACTTCCTCCCCGGATTGCGATTCGTCCATGGATCCGCCTTGATGGTGTCACTTGCGACATTTCCAGCATCGGCACCCGACGGCATCCCGAACACGAACACGAACGCGCCGGCCACGAACGCACCCGACGCGAACGCACCAGCCACGAACGCACCAGCCACGAACGCACCAGCCACGAACGCACCAGACACGAACAAGAGGGACACCATGCACGTGACGCAGAGCGGCGCCCGCAGGCGCGGAGGCCCGGTCCGGTGGTCCGTGAGCGTGCTGCTCGCGGTCGTGCTGCTCGGCACACTGGCCGGCTGCGGCGACGACAACGGCTCGGGCTCCTCGTCCTCCCCGTCGCCGACCGCGACGGCCACCGGTTCGCCGACCGGCACCGGCTCGCCGGGTGCGACCTCCACCGCCTCGCCGACGGGGACGGCCCCGGCCGACCTCACGGTGGCGGAAGCGGAGGTCACCGGGAACTGGGAGGACTTCTTCTCCCCGGAGACCTCCCTCGCCGACAAGGCCCGTCTCCTGCAGAACGGTGACCAGCTGGTGCCGGTGCTGCAGGGCTTCGGCCAGGACCCGCGGGTGAGCCAGGTGCAGGCGAACGTGACCGACGTGGCGTTCACCTCGGCGACCGAGGCGACCGTCACCTACGAGCTCACCCTCCAGGGCACCGTGGTCGAACCGGCCGCCACCGGGCAGGCTGTTCTCGACAACGGCGTCTGGAAGGTCTCCCGCTCCACCCTCTGCGGCCTGGTGACACAGGCCGGTGCCAGCGCCGGTACCAGCCCCAGCCCGCTGCCCGGGTGCAGCTGACCCCCTCCGACCCCGTGCAGCCGAGGCCGCTCCGGAGCGCCGTCCGGGCCGCCGCCGCCGTCGCAGCACTCCTGCTGACGGCGGTGGCGGCCACGGCCTGCGGCACCCGCCTGCCGGACAGCGCCTTCACCGCACCGGTCACCACGGCTCCGGCGACCGGGACCACCGGAAGCGCGGCGAACGGCGGTGCCACCGACACCGGGGTCACCGCCACGGAGATCCGTATCGGCATGGTCACCTCGCTGACCAGCCCGGTCGGCAGCGAGGTGTTCAGCGGGCCGCGGTACGGCGCGCTGGCCTTCTTCCGCTCCCTCAACGAGCGCGGCGGCCTGCACGGGCGCACCGTCAAGGTCGTCACCTGCGACGACGGCGGAAGCGGCATCGGCAACCAGGACTGCGTACACCGGCTGATCGACCGCGACCAGGTGTTCGCCCTGGTCTCGGGCAGTTCGCTGGACTACGCGGGCGCCCCCTTCGTCAGCGGGCGGGGTGTGCCGGACGTCGGCGGCCAGCCGATCGGCACCGCGTACGATCGCTGGCCGCACCTGTACGCGATCCACGGCAGCAGTGCTCCGCGCGACGGGCACGCGGTCGGCTGGAACGGCACCCTCTACCAGTCCACGGAGGTGTTCCGGTTCTTCAAGGAGCGGCTGGGTGCGCGGAGTGCCGCCGTGGTCGCGTACAACCAGGCCGACTCGGCCCGCTACGCCGACCAGCTGCGCGCCGGGCTGGAGGCCGAGGGGTACCGGGTGCTGGTGCAGACCGTCGACTTCGCCCTGCCGAACTTCCAGGCGGTGGCCGCCGCCGTCCGGGCCGACGGCTCCCAGCTGCTCTTCGACGCGATGGACACCCGGGGCAACGCCGCGCTCTGCCGGGCCCTGGACGAGGCCGGGGTGCGGCTCGCGGCCAAGGTCACCAACGTGCAGAACTGGTCCGCCGGCGTCGGCCGCGACTACCAGACCTCACCCGTCTGCCGCAGCAGCCTCTGGGCGACCTCGGCCACCCTCAACTACGAGGACGCGGACCGGTACCCGGCGGTCCGCGAGTTCCGGACCGCGATGGCGCAGTGGTACCCGGACCGCGAACCGCTGCTCTCCGCCTGGGAACTGGAGGGCTGGGCCGGGGCCCAATGGCTCACCGACGCCCTCGACTCCTGCGGGGCGGAACCGACCAGGGCCTGCGTCGAGCGCTTCCTGAACCGCCCCGAGCCGTACGACGCGCACGGGCTGATCCTGCCCGCGTCCTTCGTCCCGGAGCCGGCGCCGAGCGGGCCGACCCGGGCCTGCCTGAACGCCGCCCGCTGGGAGGACGCCGCCGGGGGAGGCCGCGGCGGGTGGGTCACCCAGGTGGAGTCGATGACCGACACCTGCTTCGAGGTTCCGCAGCTGCCGTACACCCCCTGACGCCGCCGCACCGAACCCCCGCCGCACCGAACCCCCGCCGCACCGAACCCCGCGGGCCGGGGGCGGGTCAGTCCGGCAGGCGCTCTACCAGCACCATCGCCGCGTCGTCGTCCAGCCGGCCGCCGACGTGCGCCAGCAGGTCGCGGCGCAGGTGCGGCAGGAGGGCGCCGCGGGGCTCGGCGCGCCAGCCGGCGATCCGCTCGGTGAGCGGGTAGAAGCTGCGGTTGCCGTTGCGGGCCTCGATCACGCCGTCGGTGTAGATCAGCAGGCGGTCGCCGGGGACGAACGGGAAGACCTCCACCCGGTAGCCGCCCGGGGCCAGTTCGCCGAGGCCGAGCGGCGGCGCCGGGTGCTGCGAGACCAGGGCCGAGACGGCGCGGCCGTCGTCGGCGGGCAGCAGCAGGGGCGGCGGGTGGCCGCAGTCGATCAGCCGGACGACCGAGCCGTCGTCGGGGATGTCCAGCACGACCGCGGTGATGAAGGACTCGCCCGGCGCCTCGTCCAGGCCGTCCCCGTCCCCACCGCCCCCGGCGCCGTCCCCGTCCCCACCGCCCCCGGCGCCGCCCCCGCCCCCGCCCCCGCCGCCCGCGCCACCGCTCGGGCCGCTGCCGCTCGGCGGGTTCCTCGGCTGGGAGAGGTCCCAGCAGACGCTGCCGTCCAGGTAGGCGGCGAGGCCGGGGAGGGTGGCGTGCAGGTGGGCGGCGGCGCGGAAGGCCCCGAGCAGCAGGGCGGCTTCCCCGAGCGAGGCGAGGCCCTTGCCGCGGACGTCGCCGACCAGCAGCCGGGTGCCGGTGGCGGTACGGGCCGCCGCGTACAGGTCGCCGCCGACCTGGGCCTCCGCCTCCGCCGCCAGGTACACCGAGGACAGGTGCAGCGGGCCGATCCGCTCCGGCAGCGGGCGCAGCAGGACCCGCTGGGCCGCCTCCGAGACCGTGCGGACCTGGGCGAGCCGGCGCTCGTACCGGTCGCGCAGCGCGCGCAGGCCGACGATGAGGGTGGAGATCAGGACGAGCGCGCCGATCTGGGTCTCGTGGTTGGGGTCGAAGAACCCGTCCCTGGACGCCGCGATGACCACCTGCGCGGCCACGGCCAGCACGGCGACCACGGTGGTGGCGCGGGTGCCCGAGAAGGAGGCGGCCAGCGCGGGTGCGACGACCAGCAGCGGTCCGAGGTGGATCTGCGGCGGGGCCAGGACGTCGACGACGGTGATCGCGACGATCAGGGCGAGCGCGATCGCCGTCAGCGCGCGGCGGTCGGGCCGCCAGGGCCGGCGGGATTCGGGTGCGGGGTACTGCCGCAGGGGCACGTCTCCTCTGTACACCGGGCAGCGGCGGGGCGCACCCCGTGGCCCGGCCCGTGCGCGACGGAACCCGTCGGACACCGGCCGGGCGCGGGGCGGCTGTGTCAGGCCCGGTCCTCCGCCAGCCGCGCCGAGGCCAGCGCCAGCGCGCGGTCGAGCGCCTCCCCGGCCTCGCACGGCACGTCGGGCTGGACGCCGGTGCCCTCCCAGTTGGTGCCCGAGACGGGGTTGACCCCGCGGGCGATCGGTACGGTGAGTTCCAGGTGCGGGTGCACCGTCCAGCCCTCGCGCGGGTGCGCGCCGCCGCGGGTGGCCTCCCCGACGACCTGGGCGCGCCCGAGCTGCTGCAGGTCGTAGGCGAGCTCCTCACCCCCGGAGAAGGTCTGCGCGCTCGTGAGCACGTAGAGCGGCTTGCTGCCGCCGAAGCGGGCCCCCGGTACGAACGGGGGCGTCCAGGACTGCTCGGCCACCTCCCCCTGCCGGGAGACCATGGTGTTGAGGTGGGTGCGGCCGTCGAGGAGGTAGCCGCAGATGAAGGCCACGGTGTCCGGGTCGCCGCCGAGGTTGCGGCGCAGATCCAGGACGAGGGCGCGGGCGGGCGCCACCAGCGAGAGCGCCGCGGTCAGCTGCTCCGCCGCCCAGGACAGCGGGAACACCGCGGGCGCGATCTCCAGTACCGCGACGCCGTCACCGAGGAGTTCCACGCGCGGTGTGCCGTGCAGGGAGTCGTCGAACTTCCGCCGCATCGCGGCGAGGGTCGCCGCGCCCTGCTCCGGCGGTACCGGCTCGGCGTGGTACTTGAGGCCCAGGTGCAGGTCGCCGTTGACGGACCGCAGATCGACGGTGACCGCCTCCGCCAACTCCTCGGCGGTTCCGGCCGGGTAGGCGCCCGCTGCGCTCCGGCGCCGGAGCAGGTCCGCCAACTGCCCGGCGACATCGGGGAAGACGTAGTTCTCGGCGACCAGGTCGGCGATCGAGTCGACGACGGCGGCGGTGTCCGGGAGCGCGGGTGACGAGGTGATGGTGGTCATGGGCAGGGAGTGAACCAGCGGCTTGCCAAAGCGTCAAATGCTCTTAACACTTGATTGGGTGAGCCATCAACCGGATGCCGACGTCCAGCAGGTCGACACGCCCCAGCAGCACGCCGCCCTCGCCCATCCGCTGCGCCAGCGCCTGCTCTTCGCCCTGAGCCGGCGGCCGTCGACGATCAGTCGGCTGGCCGCGCAGCTGGGAGTGAACAAGGGCAGCGTCTCCCACCACCTCGGGGTGCTGTGCGAGGCGGGGCTGGTCCGGCAGGCGGGAACGCGGCAGGTCCGCGGCGGCACCGAGAAGTACTACCGGCGGACCGCCGAGCGCCTCCACGTGGCCGAGCCGCAGGCCGAGGGCACCGCAGCGCTGCTCGGCGCCGTCGCCCAGGAGCTGGACCGCTCCCCCGGCGACCACCTGCTGAGGCTGCGCCACCTCCGGCTCAGCCCGGCGAAGGCGGCACGGCTGGCCGAGGTGCTGGACGCCCTGGTCGACGAGACGGAGGAGGACCCGGAGGGCGAGCCGGTGCACGGTCTGCTGGTGACGCTCTACCAGCAGGCCGAGCCCCCGTCGCGGGCCCGGCGGTGACCGTCCCGTCGCACCGCATCCCGCGGTCGCCTTCGACAACGCTCGTGGTCAGTACACCTGGCTAGTCCTCGGCGCCGTACCGGGCCAGATAGCCGGCGAAGCGGGACAGGTCCTCGTCGGACCAGTCGGTGAAGCGGGCCGAGAACGAGAGCCGGCGCTGCTCGTGCGCCTCCCGCAGCAGGGTGAGCCCCGCGTCGGTGGCCCGCAGGATCTGCCCGCGCTGGTCGTCCGGGTCGGTCTCGCGGCGCAGCAGTCCGAGCCTCTCCAGGGCGGCCACCTGCCGGCTGACCGTGGACTTGTCGAGCATGAAGTACGAGGCGACGTCGGCGGCCCGGCAGCCGCCGCGCTCGTTGATCAGGTCCAGGATGCTGTACGTGACCAGCGAGAGGTCCGGGTGCAGCTGGGACGCCTTGTGCCGGGCCCGGCGGGCGAAGGCGGTCAGCTCGCGCTGGATGGTGTCGATCGACGACTCACGGCCTGCCACGGCGGCACCTGCCTCCTCGGGTGGATCCGGGATCCTGGATCCTGATTCCTGAACCCGTTGCCTTGCGCAACGGCCTCGGCCGGTCCGGCGGCGCGGCACCGCCGGACCGGCGCGAGGGGCACCGGGGCTCCCGCGGCGCCCCCTCTCCCTACAGTGACTCGGGCGTCTGCTCCCTGCCCGCCGACGCCCGCCAGGCGCGGGCCGCCGCGATCCGGCGCACCGCGCTCGGGTGCGTGGCGAACAGCAGCTCCAGCGCGCGCGGCGGATCCACGTCGGACACGTTGGCCACCGCCAGCCGCCGCTGCATCGCCACGAACCGGTCGGCGTCCCGGGTGAGTTCGAGCGCGTGGCGGTCGGCCCGCGTCTCGATCCGGCGGCTCACCGCGCACTGCACCGGCCCCGACGCCGCCCCCAGTACCGCCGCGCACGCCGCCAGCAGCGGCAGCGCCCCGGGATCGCCCGCGTCCGGCACCCCGGCCGCCTCCAGCAGCGGGGTCCAGGTGCTCAGCAGGCCCAGTACGGCGACCACCACGGCCGCACCCAGTGCGCCCAGCAGCGTCCCGGTCGGTACGTCCCGGTGCTTCACGTGCCCCAGCTCGTGTGCCACCACCAGCTCCACCTCGCGCGGATCGGCGGTCGACAGCAGGGTGTCGTACACCACCACCCGGCGGGTCGCGCCCAGCCCGGAGACGTACGCGTTGAGTGCGGTCGTCCGCCGCGAGGCGTCCGCGACCAGTACGTCCCGGACCCGGATGCCGTCCCGCGCGGCCAGCTCCAGCAGGGACTCCCGCAGCGGGCCGGGGGGCATCGGCGAGAAGCGGTTGAACACCGGCTCCACGACCAGCGGGTGCAGGAACGACAGGGCCGCCGTGAGCAGCGCCGCCGCGCCCGCCGCCGGCAGCCACCAGCGCTCCGGCGAGCGGCCGGTCAGCGCGAACAGGCCGAGGGCGAGCGGCAGCATCAGGCCGAGGGTCAGCGCCAGCCCGCGCAGCCCGTCCACCGCCCAGCCGCCCCAGCCCTGGGTCACCAGTCCGTACCGGGCCCGCACCGCCCGCACCCGGGCGCCGAACGGCAGTTGCAGCAGCTGACCCAGCACCACCAGCGCCGCCGCACCCGCCAGCACCTCGGCCGCCCACGACCCGCCGAACCAGCCGCCCACCGCCGCCACCAGCCCGGCCCCGGCCGGCGTCAGCCCGAGCACCAGCAGCAGCGCCAGCCCCGCCACCCGGCCGGCCAGCAGCCAGGGCACCTGCTCGCGGCGCAGCGCCCGGCCGCGGGCGCGCTCGGCGGGGGTGAAGTCGGCGTCGGCGTCGTGGTCCATCCGCCCAGCATGGCGTACGGCGCAGGATGGCCGGATCCGGACGGGGCCGGTGGGGCGGGCGTTGTCGGTGGGACGGGCGGGGTGGCAGCATCACATCTGACCGAGGCCCGACAAGCGGGCTCGGGGACATGGGGGACTCACATGCGCATGCGCGTACTCGCAGGATCGGCCCTGCTCGCCGCGGCGGCCGTCGCGACGCTCGGCGGCCCGGCCACGGCCGCTCCGGCCGCCCCGGCGGTCGTCGCCGCCGACGACCGGTGGACGGTGACCGGGCAGGCCGACGACCAGTGGACCGTGATCGGGCAGGACGACCCGTGGACCGTCGTCGTCCGCGACGACCCGTGGACCGTGGCGACCGGGGACGACCCCTGGGTCTGACGCCCGCCCCCCGGTAGCTCCGGGGGCGACCGGCCGACGGACCGGGCCCTGCTCCTCGTCCCGGGCGGTCGCGCCGATGCGGACCTGTCGTCCCCGCGTGGGCCGTTCGGGCCACTCCGTCCACCCGGGCCCACCCCGTCATCAGGGCCGACGCGTCCCAGGCACGTCCCGACCTCGGCCGTCCCGTCCTCATCCGTTCGGCCGGGGCCGCGGAGCCGCTCCCGGAAGCGGTGGGTGTGGAGGCGGCGGGGAGGGGGCGCGGGGGAGTGGCGTAGGCTGACCGGCGCTCGTGAACCGAACACCGGGGGGACTCCATGCGCCGTGCCGCGGCCGCCGTCGCGCTGCTGATCGGGCTGCTGCCGGTGGCTGCGTGCGGTCCGGACGACCCGAAGCCGGCGTCCGCGGAGGCGGCCCGGCCCGCGGCGGACGGGAGCGCGAGCGGGACGGCGTCGCCCACCGCGGGGACGACCGCGCCCCGGCCGGACGGCAGCATCACGGTGGCCTTCGCGGGGGACGTGCACTTCGAGGGCCGGACCGAGCCGCGGCTGTCGGTCGACGGTACGGAGAAGGCGCTCGGACCGCTCTCGCAGGCGCTCGCCGACGCGGACCTCTCGGTGCTCAACCTGGAGACCGCGATCACCGAGCGCGGCAAGCCCGAGCCGAAGCTGTACACCTTCCGGACCTCCCGCAAGGCGCTCACCGCGCTCCAGGAGTCGGGCGTGGACGTGGTGTCGCTCGCCAACAACCACGCCGTCGACTACGGCGCGGACGGCCTGGCCGACACGCTGGCGGCCAAGGAGTCCTCGCCGATCCCGGTGGTCGGCTTCGGGCGCACCGCCAAGGAGGCGTTCGCCCCGTACGTGAGCACGGTGCGCGGGGTGAAGGTCGCGGTCGTCGCCGCGAGCCAGGTCGAGGACCTGACCAACCAGAAGTGGCGGGCGGGGGCGAGCAAGCCGGGCATCGCGTCGGCGCTGGACACCGCGGCCCTGGTGAAGGCGGTGGAGGAGGCGAAGCGGCAGGCGCCGGTGGTGCTCGTCTACCTGCACTGGGGCGACGAGGGCAAGGCGTGTCCGACCGCCGCGCAGACCGGCATCGCCAAGAAGCTGGCCAAGGCCGGTGCGACCGCCGTGGTCGGCACGCACGCGCACACCATGCTGGGTTCCGGCATGCTCGACGGCACCTACGTCGGCTACGGCTACGGCAACTTCCTCTGGTACGGGACCTCCAACTACGCGTTCTCCAACGAGACCGGGGTGGCCACCCTGACCGTGACGGGGGACGGAAAGGTGATCGGGGAGGCGTTCACCCCGGCCACCATCGACGGCAGGGGTGTGCCGATGCCGGTCACCGGGGCGACCGCCGAGGCGGCGCTCAAGCGGCGCGACGGCCTGCGGGGCTGTACCGGCCTCGCGCCCGTGCCCGTTCCGGGGCGCTGAGTCCGGCCACGTCCTCGGTGGTCAGCGCCTCGGTGACGGGGACGCCGGCCCGGTGGGCCGCCGCCAGCCGCTCGCGCACCTCCCGCGGGGTGCGGGGCCGCCAGCCTGGGCCGTCGCAGCAGCCCGAGTGGAACGTCACCCCGGCGTTGAGCACCGCCGTGAGCGCCCGCCATCCGGCGGCGTCCTGCCGCTTGGGGACGGCCAGGTCCTGCCCGGCGTCGATCAGCGGACCGGTGCAGCGCGGGCACACCGCGCGCCCGTCCGGTGCCGCGTGCCGCTTGTACGAGGCCCGGCAGGGCGGGCAGACGAAGTGCCGGCGCGAGGTCGTGCTGCGGATACACATGCGCCGAGGGTAGATCGGCACGCGGCCCCGCGGTTCGTCATTTCCGGGTCAGCCCTTGTGGTCGGCCTCGCCGAGCTTCCAGTAGCCCTTGGCCTGGACGTCCTCGCGGGCGAAGCCGCGGTCGTCGAGCAGATGGCGGCGGATCGTGGTGACGGCGCCGGCCTCGCCGGCCAACCAGGCCGGGCCGGGCGGCAGTTCGGCGGCGCGGAGGGCCTCGACGAGCAGTGCCGCCTTGGGCCGGCCGGACGCCGGCGTCCGGGCCGTCGGGGCCGTCCGCGGCTCCGCGGTCGTGCGCGGGAGCCAGACGGCGCTGCGGCCGGGCGGGAGGGGGAGGGTGTCGGCAGGGTCGGCGATCTCGAACCAGGCGGTCACGGGGATGCCCGGCGGCAGCGCCTCCAGGACGGTGAGGGCGGCCGGCAGGGCGCTCTCGTCGGCGGCCAGCAGTAGTGGGCGGCCGTCGTCGAGCGGGCGGAGGCTGCCGCGCGGACCGATCAGCTGGGCGGGGTCGCCGGGGCGGGCGGTGGCGGCCCAGCGGGCGGCGGGACCGTTGCCGTGCAGGACGACGTCGAGGTCGACCTCCTGCTGTCCGGGCCGGTGGTGGCGGACGGTGTAGGCCCGCTTGGTGCCGTCGGGTATCGCCAACTTGACCCACTGGGTGGGGTGCTGGATCTCCAGGCGGTCCAGGGTCGGGCCGCCGAGGGTGAGCCGGACGAGGGCGGAGGTGAGCGGGGCGACGGCGGTGACGGTGACGTCGTGGGTGGGGCGGGGGCGTCGGAACACGACGGGTCCTCCTGGTCTGGCGGCGGCCGCCGTCCGGACGAACCACGGACCGGCGGGCACGCACGGTGAAGGGGGCCGCGACAAGGCGGCAAGGGAGGCGGTGCCGCAGCGGGGCGGCACGGCTAAAGGGCTTGGACCTGAGCAGATCCGACGGTGCGTCAGTCCGCGAGGTGCCGGTCGAGCAGGGTGTCGACGAAGGCCCGGTCGAGCGGGCGGCGCAGGACGAGCGCGCGGTGGTAGAGCGGGGCCATGAGGGCGTCGAGGAGGACGGCGGCTGCGTCGGGGCCGGTGCCGAGGCAGTCGGCGGCCAGTCGGGTGTCGCGGGTGCGGAGCCCGTCGAGGAAGCCGGTGTGCAGGAGTTCGGCGGTGCGGGCGTCGAGCTGGGCGTGGCCGATCAGGGCCTGGAGGACGCGGCCGGCGGGGGCCTCGCCGAGGAAGGCGGCGTGGCGGTGCACGTACCCGCGGAGGGCGTCCGGGCCGGTGGGCTCGTCCGGCCAGGCGAGGCCGCTCTCGGCGTCCAGGACGAGGTTGTCGAAGAGGATGTCGACCTTGGACTTCCACCACCGGTAGATGGTCTGCTTGGCGACCCCGGCGGCGGCGGCGATGCCCTCGATGGTCAGGCCCTCGAAGCCGTGCTCGACCAGCAGGTCGTCGGCGGCGTTGAGGACGGCCAGGCGGGCCGCCTCACTGCGGCGCGGGGAGCCGGCGGGGCGCTGCTGCGGGGCGATGGTGCTCGGTTCCTTCCGTGCGGCGGGGGGCTTCGACGGTGCGGGCCCCGGTGGTCGGGGCGGTGGGGCCCCGGGGTGGTCCGGGCCTGGGCGGCTCGGGTGTCGCGGGGGCCGGTGCCGGCGGGGCCGGCGCCGGTCGGTCCTGGTCCGGCGGGTCGGCGGGGTGTCCCGCGGCCGGGTCGCCGGTCGGGTCGACCGGGCCCTCGGGGTCGACGGCAGTCATCCTCTCATGCCCCCTCGGGGCCGTTCCGGTCGGCCGTGGCGGGTGCCGGCGCGGGGGTGCGGCGCAGCAGGGTGGCGGCGACGCCGGCGGCGAGCAGGGCGACGAGCCCGCTGAAGGCCAGGCCGGCGGTGCGCAGTCCGGCGTGCTGGATGGCGACGCCGACGCCGACGACCGGGACGGAGAGCATCGCGTAGAGGATCGCGAAGAAGGTGGAGACCGTCTCACCGCGCTGTCCGGCGTGGACGGCGGGGGAGTTGACGGTGGAGAGCCCGGTGCCGACGGCGGTGCCGGTGGCGAGCCCGTTGATGCAGGCCCCGAGCAGCAGCGGTGCCAGGGTGGAGGTGGCGAGGGCGGTGGCGACCAGCCCGGCGGCGACCACCAGGCCGGCGCAGGCGGCGGGCAGGGCGCGGGCCGGCGGCAGGACGCGGACGAGCAGTTGCCCGACGGCGGTGCAGGCGAAGGCGAGGAAGACCACCAGGCCGGTGAGCGCCTGGTCGTGGATCTCCAGCACGGTGCCGAGGAAGATCCCGCTGACGGCGGTGAGCACCCCGAGGACGGCGAAGCCGGAGCCGCCGGCCAGGGCGGCGCGCAGGAAGGCGGGGCGGACGGCGGCGGGGATGCGCAGCCGCTGGATCCGGAGGGCGGACAGGCCCCGGGCGGGGGTGCGGTCGGTGACGGTCTCGGGCACCAGGAGCAGGCCGAGCAGGGCGACGGCGCTGAGGCAGAGCATGACCGTCCACGGGAGGTGGAGCGGGGAGTCGCTCCACTCGGCGATGATCCCGGCGAGCAGGGTGCCGCCGGCGAGGCCGCCCATGTTGGCGGCGAGGGCGAGCGTCTGGGCGCGCAACCGGCGCTCGGGCGGGGCGAGTTCGATCAGTGCGGCGGTGGCGCTGCCGGTGATGAGGGCGGCGCCGAGGCCGGAGAGCACCCGGGCGGTGAGGATGACGGTCAGCGAGTCGGCGTCCTCGAAGAGTGCGGCGGCGCCGGCCGCGAGCAGCAGGGCGGCGGCCATCACGGGTCGCCGGCCGAGCCGGTCGGAGAGGCTGCCGAGGGTGAGCAGTCCGACGAGCACGCCGAAGGCGTAGACGGCGAAGACCACGGTGACGGTGAGCGGGTCGAAGCCCAGGGACTCCTGGTAGAGGGGGTAGAGCGGGGTCGGCACGGTGGTGCCGGCCATGGTGACCCAGAACGCGAGCGCCACGGCGGCGCGGGCGGTGGTCGAGGGCATGCGGGTGCTCCTCAGGGCGGGTGCGAAAGCGGCGGTGAAAGTGGACGCAACGTTGCGTCCCGTTCGGAACGTAGCACTGGACGCAACGTTGCGTCCAGTCTCGCGACCGGGCGCGGTGGGGGCGGCTGTCGGCGCCCGGGCGCCCCGAGTGTCCGGATATCCACCGGAGTTGACGATCCCGCAGCCCCTTTCGGCGCGACCGGACAACTGTGTTAGGTTAGCCTTGCCTAACGTTGATCGAAGGGGATTTTCCCGTGCAGCAGCCGGAACTGGTCGGGACCACCGCGGTGGTCACCGGCGCCGGGCAGGGCATAGGCGCGGCCGTCACCCGGGCCCTCACCGCCGCCGGTGCCGTCGTCGCCGCCGTCGACCGCAACGGGGACGCCCTCGCGGACCTGGTCGCCGAGCTCGGGAGCGGGATCGTCCACCCCTACGTCCTGGACGTCGCGGACGGTGCCGCCGTCGAGTCCGCCGTGGACCTGGTGGAGCAGCGCCTCGGTCCGATCCGGACCCTGGTCAACGTCGCCGGCATCCTTCGCGTCTCGCCCGCCGTCGAACTCACCGACGAGGACTGGGCCGCGACCTTCGCCGTCAACACCACCGGGGTGTTCCACACCGCGCGCGCGGTCGGCCGGCGGATGGCCGCCCGGGGCGGCGGGTCCATCGTCACGGTGGGCTCCAACGCGGCCGGGGTGCCGCGCACCGGCATGGCCGCGTACGCCGCCTCCAAGGCCGCGGCGACCATGTTCACCCGCTGTCTGGGCCTGGAACTCGCCCGCTCCGGGGTGCGCTGCAACATCGTCTCGCCGGGCTCCACCGACACCGAGATGCAGCGCTCGCTCTGGCAGGGCGACGCCGGGGCCGCCGAGCGGCGGGTCGTCGACGGCGACCTCGCCGGGTACCGGGTCGGCATCCCGCTCGGCCGGATCGCCCAACCCGTCGACGTCGCCGACGCGGTGGTCTTCCTGGTCTCCGACCGGGCCCGCCACATCACCATGCACGACCTGTACGTGGACGGCGGCGCCACCCTCCGCGCCTGACCCCGCGTCCGACCCCCGCCGCGCCGGCCCACGGCACGCGCCGGCCCACGGCACGCGCCGGCCCACCGCACGCACCGCACCACCGCACCCGCAGCAGCACACCGCGACGCCGCACCACCGCACACGCAGCGACACCGCACGGGCGCCGAAACAACCCCGCCGGGCCCGACCGGGCCCGGCGGCCACACGCAGACTGGGAGATTCCAGGTGACCACGGTTCACCACGCCGCCGCCGGGACGGACCACACCGTCATCGGCGCGGCCAGCGGGCTGCTGGGCCAGTACCGGGCCGGGCCCGCCGAGGCGTTCTTCGCCTCGCCGACCCGCACCCTGCTCGCCGAGGGCGTCCACGCCCGGGTGCCGCAGGACGACCGCCCACTGCCCGTCCGGGTCGCCGAAACGCTCGACCGGGCCCGGCAGGACGGCGTCGTGGACCCGCTGGTGCTCGGTGCGGTCGCCTTCGACCACGCGGGCCGGGCCGAACTCGCCGTCCCCGCCGGACTGCGCCGGTGCGGCGCACTGCGCGACGACCCGCTGATCGCGCTGCCCGCCCCGCCCGCCGACCGGGTCGACTGGCAGGTGCGCCCGGTGCCCGAGCCCGCCGCGTACGGCGCCGGCGTCGCCGAGGCCGTCCGGCGCATGCGGGCGGGCGAGTTGAGCAAAGTGGTGCTGGCCCGCACGCTGGAGCTGAGCGCCGCCCGCCCGATCGACCTGCCGGCCGTGCTGCAGCGCCTGGCCCGCCGGGACCCCGGTGGCTACACCTTCGCGGTGCCCGCCGGCGACGGGCGGACGCTGATCGGCGCCAGCCCCGAACTGCTGCTCTCCCGCCGCGGCACCGCTGTGCTCGCCAACCCGCTGGCCGGTTCGGTGCCGCGCAGCGCCGACCTCGGCGAGGACGTCCGCCGGGCCGCCGCGCTGCTGGAGTCACCGAAGGACCTGCACGAGCACGCCGTCGTGGTGGACGCCATCCGCGCGGCGCTGGCGCCCTACTGCCGCACCCTGGACGTGCCGCAGCGGCCGACGCTGGTGCGCACCGCCGCGATGTGGCACCTGGCCACCACGATCACCGGTGAACTGGCCGACCCGGCCGTCTCCGCGCTGGAGCTGGCCACCGCACTGCACCCCACCCCCGCCGTCTGCGGCACCCCGACTCCGGTGGCCCGCCGGGTGATCGGCGAGGTCGAGCCCTTCGACCGGGGCCTGTACACCGGGATGGTCGGCTGGGGCGACGCGCGCGGCGACGGCGAGTGGGTGGTCACCATCCGCTGCGCCGAGGCCGACGGGCGGACGCTGCGCGTCTACGCCGGGGCGGGCATCGTCGAGGGGTCCGACCCGGACGCCGAACTCGCCGAGACCGCCGCCAAGTTCCGTACCTTCCTGGACGCCGCGGGGGTGGCCGAGTGAGCGGCGCGACGACCGGGTTCACGCCGTACCCGCAGGAGTTCGCCGAGCGCTACCGTGCGGCCGGGTACTGGCGGGGCGAGACCTTCGGGCGGATGCTGCGCGAGCGCGCCGCCGCGCACGGCGAGCGGGTCGCGGTGGTCGACCCGGTGGCCGGCACCACCTGGACGTACGCCGAACTCGACCGCCGTGCCGACCGGATGGCCGCGGGGCTGCTCGCCCGGGGCATCGGGCGGGGCGACCGGGTGGTGGTCCAACTCCCCAACACCGCGGAGTTCTTCGAGGTCGTCTTCGCGCTGTTCCGGATCGGCGCGCTGCCGGTGTTCGCGCTGCCGGCCCACCGGGCCACCGAGATCGGGTACTTCTGCGCCTTCACCGAGGCGGTCGGCTACGTCGTGCCCGCGGTCGAGGGCGGCTTCGACCACCGCGAACTCGCGCGCACCGTCCAGGCGCAGACGCCCTCGCTGCGCCTGGTGCTGGTCGCCGCGGAGGACGCCGGCGGGCACGTCCGCCTGGCGGACGTGCCGTGCGACGGCCCCGGCCCGGCGGACGAACCGCAGCCGGGCGAGGTCGCCTTCCTCCAGCTTTCCGGCGGCTCGACCGGCGTGCCGAAGCTGATCCCGCGCACCCACGACGACTACATCTACTCGCTGCGCGGCTCGGTCGAGCTGTGCGCGGTGGACGAGGACAGCGTCTACCTCTGCGTGCTGCCCGCCGCGCACAACTTCCCGCTCAGTTCGCCGGGCACGCTCGGCACCCTGTACGCGGGCGGCAAGGTGGTGCTCTGCCCGCAGCCGAGCCCGGAGGTGGCGTTCCCGCTGATCGAGCGCGAGGGCGTGACCGTCACCGGGCTGGTGCCGCCGCTGGCGCTGCTCTGGCTGGAGGCCGCCGAGCGCGAGCGCGCCCAGGGCCGCGGCCACGACCTGGGCAGCCTGGAGGTGCTGCTGGTCGGCGGCGCCAAGTTCAGCGAGGAGGCCGCCCGGCGGGTCCGCCCGGTGCTGGACTGCACGCTGCAGCAGGTGTTCGGGATGGCCGAGGGGCTGGTCAACTACACGCGGCTGGACGACCCGGAGGAGGTGGTGGTCACCACCCAGGGGCGTCCGATCTCCCCGGACGACGAGATCCGGGTGGTCGACGACGCCGATCGGGACCTGCCGGACGGCGCGACCGGCCACCTGCTCACCCGCGGCCCGTACACCATCCGCGGCTACTGGAACGCGCCCGAGCACAACGCGGCCTCCTTCACCGCGGACGGCTTCTACCGCACCGGCGACCTGGTGCGGCGCACCGCCACCGGCCACCTGGTGGTGGAGGGCCGTGCCAAGGACCAGATCAACCGGGGCGGCGAGAAGGTGGCCGCCGAGGAGATCGAGAACCACCTGCTGGCCCACCCGGCGGTGCACGACGCCGCCGTGGTCTCGATGCCCGACCCCTACCTCGGCGAGCGCACCTGCGCCTACGTGGTGCTGCGGGCCGGGGCGCGGGAGCGGGCGCCGAAGGGGGCGGCGCTGAAGCGGTTCGTCCGCGAGCGCGGGCTCGCCGCGTTCAAGGTGCCGGACCGGGTGGAGTTCGTGGACGCCTTCCCGGCCACCGGGATCGGCAAGGTCTCCAAGAAGGACCTGCGCGCCGCGGTCGCCGCCGCGCTCGCCCCCGCGTCGGACGCGGCCCCCGCGCCGGCCCCCGGTGCGCCGAGAACCCCCTGACCCCCCGAGAACCCCTGAGAACCCCTGAGAACGAGGACGTACCGCCGTGGGCCTGCCCCGCATCTCCGCCTATCCGATGCCCGAAGCCGCCGACCTGCCGGCCAACCGGGTCGACTGGCAGGTCGACCCCGCCCGGGCCGTGCTGCTGGTGCACGACCTGCAGAACCACTTCCTGGACGCCTTCGACACCGGCGCCGCCCCGATCAGCCGCCTCTTCGAGAACGTCGGCCGCCTGCACAAGCAGGCCGAGCAACTGGGCATCCCGGTCGTCTACTCGGCGCAGCCCGGCGGCCAGAGCCCGGCCGAGCGCGGGCTGCAGCAGGACTTCTGGGGTCCGGGCATCCCGGACGATCCGCGCGCGGTCGCGATCGCCGACGCGGTCGCCCCGGCCGAGCACGACACCGTGCTCACCAAGTGGAAGTACAGCGCGTTCGTGCGCACCGCGCTGGCGGAGCTGCTGCGCGAGCAGGGCCGCGACCAGCTGGTGATCACGGGCGTGTACGCGCACATCGGGGTGCAGGCCACCGCCTGCGACGCCTGGATGCGCGACATCCAGGCCTTCGTGGTGGCCGACGCGGTCGCCGACTTCGGGCCGGCCGAGCACCGGTCCGCGCTGGAGTGGGTGGCCGGGCGCTGCGGCGTCGTCACCACCGCCGACGCCGTGTTCGAGGCGGCGGACACGTCCGCCGCACCGCATTCGACGCCCGTACGGGACGCAGGGGAAGGGGAGGTGGCGGCCGTGGCCTTCACCGTGGAGCGCATCCGGGCCGAGGTCGCCGAGTTGCTCGGCGAGGACCCGGAGGAGATCCCGCTGGACGAGAACCTGGCCGACTGGGGCCTGGACTCGGTGCGGCTGATGACGCTCGCCGAGCGCTGGCGCTCGGAAGGCGCCCGGGTCGGCTTCGTCGAGCTGGCGGAGCGCCCGGCGGTGGAGGCCTGGGCCGCCCTGCTGGGTGCGGTCTGATGGAGCCCGTCACAGCTGCGGGCACTGGCGCGGCACCGGGCGCGGAGTCCGCCGCCGCGCCGGGCCGGGCGCCCGGGCCGCCCGCGACCACGGCGGTCGGGCCGATCGAGCGGCAGGCCGCCCGCACCCCGCAGGCCCCGGCCCTGGTCCTCGGCGACGGCGGCACGGTGTCGTACGGGGAGCTGAACGCCCGGGCGAACCGGCTGGCCCGGTACCTGGCGCGCCGCGGGGCGCGGCCGGGCGCGGTGGTCGGCGTGGCCTTCCGGCGGTCCGCCGAGCTGGTGCCCGCGCTGCTGGCGGTCGCCAAGGCCGGCGCCGCGTACCTGCCGCTGGACGCCGAGGACGCGCCGGGCCGGCTGGCCCACCTGCTGGCGGACGGGGCCCCGGTCTGCGTCCTCGGTGAGCGGGTGCCCGGTGCCCAGCTCCCCGAACCCGCCGAACTGGACGCCGAACTGACGACGGATCCGCCGCGGGCGCTCACCCCGCAGCACCCGCTCTGGCTCGCGTACGGCCCGGGCGGGCGGCCGTCCGGCACTCCCGTCGCGCATGCCGAGGTGGACCGGCGGCTGCGTGCCCTGCAGTCCGTGTACGGCCTCGGCCCCGGTGACCGGGTGCTGCAACTGGGTCTGCCCGCCTGGGAGTTCTTCTGGCCGCTGCGGACCGGCGCGGCCCTGGTGCTCGCCGATCCGGGCGCGGCGGTCGGCGGGCTGATCCGCGACCTGGGGGTCACCGCGCTGCGGGCGGCCCCGGAGGTGCTGGGCACCGCGGAGCCGACCGGTCGACCGCTGGACCCCGTGGCCACCTGATCCGCCCGCACCCGCCCGCTACCCCGCCCGCCCGCACCCGCCCGCCCGTCACCCCGCCCGCCCGCACCCGCCGCGGACGACCACGGCACCCCACGATCCGCCGCCCCCGGGGGCGCGCGTCCACCGAACGACCTGGAGCACCGCGATGTCCGACGCCCCCACCAACCCCTTCGACGCCGACGGCGAGTTCCTCGCCCTGGTCAACGGCCAGGGACAGCACTCGCTGTGGCCGGTCTTCGCCGCCGTCCCGGACGGCTGGGAGGTCGCCCACGGGCCCGGCGGGAAGCAGCCCGTCCTGGACTGGATCGGCGAGCACTGGACCGATCTGCGCCCGGTCGGTCCTGCCGGACGCACGGACCGGTCCTAGCCGACGCCGGCACATCGCGCCCGGGCTGCGGGGCATTGGAGGCTGGTCGGCGATGCGTTCGAGTGATACCACCGGGTAGGGGACTGGGCGGCCCCCGGGGTCGGTAGTGATCGAACCATGAACAAGACCCAGAAGTTCGCGGCCTGTGCGGCCCTCGGCACCACCCTCGTCCTCGCCACCGCCGGCACCGCGTCGGCGCAGAGCAGGGCGATCGAGATTCCGGGGAACTTCGGCACCGTCTGCATCAACGAGGGCGGCGGTGCCTACGCGCAGGGCGTGGTGGCGGGATCGCCGGGCGTGCTGTCCGGCAACCAGATCCAGATCCCGATCCACATCCCGATCAACATCTGTGGGAACTCCGTCAACATCCTCGGCATCGGCTGATCAGTGCCCGTGAACCTCCCTTGACCGCATCTCGCAACCCTCGGACCGGAGGGCTGCGGCCCGACGGGCCTCAGCCCTCCGTGCGCGTCCGGACCGGGCCCGGTCGGGCGCGTGCACCCGTGGGCGGGCCGCCGATGTGGTGTGCTGGGCCGTGCAGGTCCGTCGCCCTCCCGGGAGGAACACCGTGCACCGCCGCCTCGCCACCGCCCTGCTGGCCCTGCTGCTGGGGCCGGTCACCGCCGTCGGCTGCTCCTCGGCCGCCCCGCCGGCCGCCACCTCGCCGCCCTCCGCCCCGGCCCCCTCCGCCGCCGCGAGCGGCGCCCCGACGGGCTCCGCCGCCCCCGCGCCCTCCGCACCCGCCCAGGGCGCGGTGACCGTGCGGACCACCGTCACCGACGGCCTGGACTCCCCCTGGGGGCTGGTCGTGCTCCCCGACGGCGACCTGCTGGTCTCCTCCCGCGACAAGGCGACGATCACCCGGGTCGCCACCGCCACCGGGGCCAAGACCGAGGCGGGCAGCGTGCCCGACTCCGAGGCGGGCAGCGAGGGCGGCCTGCTCGGCCTCGCCCTCTCCCCGGCCTACGCCACCGACCACCAGGTGTACGCCTACTACAGCACCGACGACGACAACCGGATCGTCCGCTTCGGCTACGACCCGGCCCGGCCCACCGGGGCGCAGCTCTCCGAGCCCGTCACCGTCCTGACCGGCATCCCGAAGGGCTCGCGGCACAACGGCGGCCGGATCGCCTTCGGCCCGGACGGCCTGCTCTACGCCGGAACTGGCGACGCCGGCCGCACCGCGCTCGCCCAGGACCGCTCCTCGCTGGCCGGCAAGATCCTGCGGCTCGCCCCGGACGGCGCCCCCGCCCCCGGCAACCCGGTGCCGGGCTCGCCCGTCTACTCGCTCGGGCACCGCAACGTCCAGGGCCTCGCCTGGGACGACCTGGGGCAGCTGTGGGCCTCCGAGTTCGGTGCCGACGGCTACGACGAGCTCAACCTGATCAAGCCCGGCGCGAATTACGGCTGGCCCGAGGTCGAGGGCGTCGGCAACCGCCCGGAGTTCACCGACCCGGTGACCGTCTGGCGCACCGCCGACGCCTCGCCCAGCGGCATCGCCTACGCGCACGGCGCGATCTGGCTGGCCGCGCTGCGCGGTACCCGGCTCTGGCGCGTCCCGATCGCCGGCGAGGGCCTCGCCGGACAGCCCGAGGCGCTCCTCAGCGGCACCTACGGGCGGCTGCGCACGGTCGTCGCGGACCGGGACGGCACCCTGCTGCTGGCCACCAACAACACCGACCGCCGGGGCGACCCCCGGCCCGGCGACGACCGGATCCTGCGGCTGGAGGTCGCCGCCACCGGCGGCTGACGGACCCTTCGTCCACCTCCCGACGGGCCGTCCGGCGCGCGCCGCACGGCCCGTCAGGCCGCCGTCGTTCACTCGTTCGAATGAACTCCGGCCGGTTGCGGCTCCCAGGCCCGGACCTGCCGTCCGGCCTGTCAGTGCGTCCCGTTACGTTCCTCCCATCGCAGATCCGCAGCTGGGAGGAGCGCAGTCGTGGCGTGGGTGGAAACAGGGTCGGGCGGCTATCAGGTCGCGCTCGACGACGACGGGAGGGTGGTGTGCCGCAACGCGGCCGGCCGCCTGCTGAAGACCGTCCCGTCGAAGCTCAACGACGACCCGGTGGTCGCCGGGCTCAAGCAGCTCACCGAATGGCTGGCCGGCCACCGGCGCCAGTGCCAGGAGGACGTCGAGCGCTGGATGGTCCGCTCGCTGCCCGTCCCGGCCGCCGTCGTCATCGCCGTCTGGGCCGACGAGGCCTGGCGCGAGGTGCTGCGCGACCTGGTGGTCACCGGGCCCGACGGCGCGGTCGCCGGCTTCCTGCGCGGCGCCGACCCCGAGCGCGGCCTCGGCCTGGTCGACCTCGACGGGGACACCGTGCGCCTCACCGACGGCGAGATCCGGATACCCCACCCCGTGCTCCTGGACGACCTCGACGACCTGCGCGAGTTCGCCGTCGAACTCGGCGTCTCCCAGCAGGTCCAGCAGCTCTACCGGGAGGTCTGGCACCGCCCGGACGACGCCGACGCGCGGTCCGCCGCCGTCACGTCCTACACCGGCGGCCGCTACAAGGAGCTGCGCGAGCTGGTCGGCCGCTGCAACCGCCTCGGCTACCGGGTGCGCGGCGGCCACGCCGTGCTGCCCGTCGTCGAGGACGGCCGCGCCGTCGAGGCCCGGGTCTGGGTCGGCGACTACTACGACTACGACGAGTGCGAGACCGGTGACCTCGGCTGGACGGGACCGGACGGCAAGGCCCTGCCGCTCGGCGAGGTCGGACCGGTCGCCTGGTCCGAGGGCATGCGGATGGCAGCCGGGCTGTACGCCGGGCGCACGATCGAAGGGGAGGACGCCGAATGAGCACCACCGAGATGAACGAACGCCTGCTGGACGCCGGAGCGGTGCTCCCGGCCGGCACCCTGGCCGGCGCCGGACGGCCCGACAGCCCCGCCGACGTGCTGACCGCCCGCAGCTACCACCACCCCGTGCTCGGCGAGCGCCGCATCGTCCGGCTCGTGCCGCGCGCCCTCGGCCCCGCCGAGGACCTCGCCGTCGACTTCCTCGGCCTCGCCCCCGCCACCGAACCGGTCGAGGTCGGCCAGGTCCGCCAGGAGGCCCTCGGCTTCCCCGCCTGGGCGCTCGTCCACGACCCGGCCAACGGCCACCACGCCCTCGCCCTGGTCAAGGAGATGGAGCGGCTCGGCCGCCAGGCCAAGTCCAAGCCCGGCCACGCCAAGGACGGCTTCGAGGAGCTCGCCACCCGCCTCGGCCGCGCCGTACCGCACTTCCTGCCCACCTTCTGCGAGGAGGTCGGCCGGATCTTCCTCGCCCAGGGCAACCAGACCTACGCCGCCACCTGGTTCGGCAAGGCCCGCAACGCCGAGCGCACCTACGGCCTGGCCGTCGACGAGGAGCGGCTGCGCGCCGTCTTCCTGGAGTTCGCCCTCGCCGGCGCACTCACCGTCAAGGCCCTGCGCGAGTACGTCAAGGAGCTCGGCACCCGGCTCGACCCGCTCACCGCCTGGCAGCGCTTCCGCCAGCTCTGCGCCGAGCGATCCGCCGCCGGCATGGCCCCCTACGCCGGGGTCGCCGAGGACGCCCGCGCCCTGATCCGGGCCGCCGGACTCGACCGCGCCGAGCACGAGCAGTCCCTGCTTGCCGAACTCCTCGCCTCGCCCGCCGTCGACCGCGCGCCCGGCGCCTTCTGGAAGACCTGGCACACCGCCGTCATCGAGCTCGCCCGGCGCGACGCGGCCGTCCGCACCCGGCTGCTGGAGATCTTCCCCACCCCCGGCGGCGACAACGATCACGAGCAGGACACCGCCTGGCTCGCCGTCCTCGCCGAGAGCGGCGCCGAGGAACTCCTCACCGGCCCCCGGGCCGAGGGCGCCGAGCCCGCCGCCGGCTGGCTCCGGCAGTGGACCGGCCACCTCGGCCGCGGCTGGCGCAACCGCCCCGCCAGCGCCCCCACCCTCGCCCTGGCCGGCCGGATGATCGAACGGCTGCGCACCGACGGCGTGCCCGTCGACCTCCTCGACGGCGTCCGCAGCTCCACCACCCAGCTCGACCTGCTCGACCTGCTGCTCACCGAGGGCGTCCCGGTCGCCGACCCCGCCCCCGGCCTCGGCTTCCAGCTCGGCACCTGGCTCAACCACGCGACCGCCGCGAGCCCCGCCCTGGCCGCCGTCGCCGCCGACGAGCGCTTCCGGCCCGCCCTGCGCACCGCCGTCCCCGGCAGCTGGCGCGAGATCGAGCGGACCGCCGGCGCCGCCGCCGTGCCCGCGCTGCGCGAACTCCTCGTCGAATGGGTCGACGAGCGCACCGCGGAGCTCCTCGCCGCCCGCGGCCTCGCCGGCGCCGCCGCCCTGCTCAAGACCCTGCAGCCGCTGCGCTCCGCGATCACCGCCGAACACCCCGCCGCCGCCGAGCGGATCGCCTCCCTCGACGTCGCCGCCCTGCTCGGCCGCGCCCTGCGCGCCGGCATCCCCGACGAACTCGGCTGGCCCGCCCTGGAGGAGGCGCTGCGCCGCCTCGGCGTCAAGGAGAGCAAGGCCCCCGGCAACAAGGGCCGCCCCGACGACCTCGTCGTCGAGGACGCCTGGCCCGGCCTCGTCCTCGCCCTCGGCGGCAAGGCCCTCGTGGTCGGCCCGCAGGAGATCCTGCTGGAGCACGACCTGCGCCACCCCGAGCTGGACAAGTGGCGCCGCCCCCGGCTGCGCTACGTCGACGGCGAACTCCTGGTCGCCTGGCACGAGGACGGCAAGCAGCGCGCCTACTGGTCCCACCGGCCCACCGAGGTGTTCGACCTCGGCGGCGAGACCATCGCCCGCTACTGGGGCGGCAACGACGAGCCCGACGAGCCGTCCCTCCCGCTGGCCGGCGGCGGACGCACCACCGGCGAGCGCCCGCTGCACGCCGGCGACACCCGGATGCCCGCCGAGCACCGCATCCTCGGCGACGGCACCGGCCACTGGCTCGTCCACCACGGCAGCAAGGGCACCGCCCTGGTCGAGTACGACCCGGCCACCGGCGAGCGCGGCAGCGCCACCCTGCCGCCGCGGATCGCCGCCGACCCGGCCCCCGGCCGGCTCGACCTGAACCACTCCTGCCTGCTGCCGCTGCAGCCCGGCCTGGAGCAGAGTCCGCTCGGCACCGACGGCGCCGCCGTCGGCCACTGGGTGCGCAACGACGGCGGCCGGCTCACCGCCACCACCGCCGACGGCCGCACCGCCGTCCTGCCCGCCGCCGGCGCCCACCCCGACCGCTACCCGGTCGGCCCGCTCGGCCTGCCCGGCGAGCCCGGCGTGCTGCTCACCCGGGGCCGCCGCGACGAGCTCGCCCTCGCCCTGCCCGACCCGACCGGCGACGCCGCCCACGACCTCACCGTCGAACTCAAGCCCTGCCGGGCCGGCGGCCTGCCCGCCGCCGGCACCGCGCTCGTCCCGCCGCTCGACCACTGGCACGCCCTGCGCCCGCGCGACGAGCAGGGCTCGCAGCTGCTGCGCGCCCTGACCGACGAGCAGGCCGCCGCACTGATCGACGCCGCCTGGCCGGTCGACGCCGAGGAGGTCCCGGCGGAGCGCCGCCGCTGGCTCACCGTCCAGGGCGTGCGGCGCCTGCTCGCGGGCTCCTCGGCCCGCAAGAAGATCCCGGTCAAGGCCGTCGACCGGGCGCTGCCCGGCCTCGGCCACCCGCTGCTGCTCGCCGGCGTCGCCGGGCTCGCCCGCTTCGCCGCCGACCTGCTCGACTCGGCCGCCCGGTTCGTCCCGCAGCCCGAGGCCGAGCGGGCCGCCGAACCGAGCAAGCGCCGCGACACCTACCGGCCCGAGCACGGCCGCGACCACGAGCTGAGCCGCGCCGTCGAGACCGCCCTGCCCGGAGTCACCGGCTTCGGCAGCAGCTCCTCGGGCAGCGGCAACTGGCACCACCTCAACAACCTGCGGGCCGTCACCGCCGTCCTCGCCGACCCGCCGACCGCCGACTGCGCCGGCTGGCAGACCGTCGGCAGGATCGACCTGACCGGCGACCTGCACGGCTGGATCCAGTTGCTCGGCCGACTCGGCACCCTCGCGTACGCCGCCGTCGCACCGCTCACCGACGACCAGGACCGCGCCACGCTCGGCCTGCTCCTCGACGAGCTCACCCGCGGCCCGCTCGCCGGGCGCGGCGCCACCCTGCGCGAGGCCGTCCTCACCGAGCCCGTCGACACCCGCAAGGGCCACCGCCGGCACGCCTCCCGCAAGGGCGAGGTCTGGAGCTGCGGCGACCGCACCGTCGTCGTCCTCGCCCACCTGCGCGAGCACGGCGACACGGTGTACTGGCAGGTCGCCGACCACGACCCCAGCGGCGTCTTCGGACAGGTCGCCCACTTCGGCCTGGACACCGACCGCTCCACCGAGGAGCGGCTCACCCCCGAGTGGACGGCCCGCTTCACCGCCGGGCTGCGCGAGCACGGCGGCTACCCGGCCGCACCCGAGGCGGTCGCCGCCTTCGCCGAGGCCACCGGCATCGGCACCACCCGCGCCACCCTGCTGTTCGACCTGCCGGCCAACCTCTACCGCTGGTACGGCAACCTCCTGGACGCCGAGCAGCTCAAGCGGTACGGCATCAAGAACGCCGACGCCAACGCCGCCCGCAACTGGCTGCGTGAAGTCGGCCGGGACGACCTCGCCGCCGTCCGCGCCGCCCTGCTGCCCGCCGAACCCGAGCAGCTCTGGACCACCGGGCCCGACGCGGCCGGCGCCGCCGAGGTCTGGAACGACCGGATCGGACGCCTGCTCACCGTCCCCGCCGAGCAGCAGGCCGGGGTGAACGGCGCGAGCATCCAGTTCGTCGAGGCCGTGCTCAACCACCAGCGCACCCCCTGGCTCAGCCGCACCACCGTGCAGCGCCTGCGACCGCACTCCTCCGGGGAGCACGAGCTGTGGGCCGACGACCCGTCCGCCCTCCCGGGCAACGGCAGCTTCCACGGGGCCGTCGCCGCCCTGCGCTGGCTCGCCCACCACACCCCGTACGAGAGCCCGCTGCGCGCCGCGCTGCCGGCCGCCGCCGCCGCCCTGCGCCGCCGGCTCGCCGACCCCGAGCTGCTGCTCGACTACGGCTTCCACTGGGCCGCCAAGGAGGGCCGACTGGCGCCGCTGCTGCGCAGCCACTACGGCCTGCCCGAGGAGGGCGGCGCCGACGCCGACGGGCTGGTCCGCTGCGGGCCGGCGCTCGTCCTCGGCCCCGGCAGCCAGGGCGAGACCACCTACCTGCGGCCCGCCGGGCTGACCGGAGCCGACGACCCGCTGCTGGAACTGCTCGACGGGCTCTCGTCGAGCTACTGGTTCACCCACGAGCGGCCCGCCCTGGAAGCCGTCCTCGGCGGAGAGGTCGAGCGGCTGGTCGCCCCCGCCGGAGCCCAGCCCGCCGAGGGCTGGCCGCAGCACCCGCTGCTCAGCGCCCCCGGCACGGTCGCCGACGCGGCCAAGGCGCTCGGCCTCGGCGAGGACGCCGCCGTCCTCTACCTCCAGCTGCTCGCCCTGCCCGACCCGACCGACCGCAACACCGCCCGCTGGACGGGCTGGAAGCCCGCCCGGCTGAAGAAGGCCCGCGCCGAACTCGCCGCCACCGACCTGGTCCTGGAGGCCAAGCGGGCCCGGGCCGGCCGCAGCCTCTTCCTGCCCGGCGGCTGGCAGGAGGCCCGCACGCCCGGCCTGCCCGCCGAGACCTGGAAGGCCGGTCTCTACCCGCTGCCGACGGGCATGGCCGTGCTGCCGCCGCTGCCCGCCGCGGAGCTCTTCGCCCGCGCCTGGCAGCGCGTCACCGACGGGGACGCGCCGGGCTACGAGGAGCTCCGGACCGGCCGGCGCGCGAAGGGCGCCCGCCGATGAGCACCGACGCCACCGCCCCCGACGCCACCGCCCCCGACGCGGGCACCCCCGGCACCCGAACCGCCACCACCGAGACAGCCGCACCCCCCGTACGCACCCCGAGGACCGGAGACACCGTGACCGGAAGCAGCACCACCGGAGGCGCCGCCGCGCCGGTCCGGCAGACCGTCCCGCCCGAGGAGAAGTACGCCGCCGAACTGGAGTTCCTGGCGGCCCACGACACCGGCCCCCGTCCGCCCGGCTGGCGGCTCACCCCGCGCGCCGTGGTCACCTTCGTGATGGGCAGCGGCGGCGAGAAGCTCAAGGCCGGCCGGCGCAGCCTGGCGATCGAGCCCAAGTTCGTCGGCGAGCGGGCCCTCGTCGAGCGCTGCGTCGTCACCCTCGCCGGGGAGCGCGGCCTGCTGCTCGTCGGCGAGCCCGGCACCGCCAAGTCCATGCTCTCCGAACTGCTCGCCGCCGCCGTCTGCGGCACCAGCGCGCTCACCGTCCAGGGCACCGCCGGCACCACCGAGGAGCAGCTCAAGTACGGCTGGAACTACGCGCTGCTGCTCGCCAAGGGCCCCGGCCCGGACGCCCTGGTGCCCTCGCCGGTGCTCACCGCGATGACCACCGGCGCCGTCGCCCGGGTCGAGGAGGTCACCCGCTGCCTGCCCGAGGTGCAGGACGCCCTGGTCTCGCTGCTCTCCGAACGCCGCATCGCCGTCCCCGAGCTGGCGGGCACCCCGGACGGCCAGCTGCACGCCGCCGCCGGGTTCACCCTGATCGCCACCGCCAACCTGCGGGACAAGGGCGTCAGCGAGATGTCGGCCGCCCTCAAGCGCCGGTTCAACTTCGAGACGGTCGGCCCGATCGGCAGCCTGGACGCCGAGGTCGAGCTGGTCCGCCGCCAGTCGACCGCCGCGGTCGCCCGGGCCGGCGCCGCCTACGCCGTCGACGACGCCGTGCTGGAGGCCCTGGTCACCGCCTTCCGCGACCTGCGCACCGGCCGCTCCACCGAGGGCTGGGACGTCGAGCGGCCCTCCACCGTGATGAGCACCGCCGAGGCGGTCTCGGTGGCCACCGCCCTCGGCGTCGGCGCCGCCTACCTGCCCGACGGCGGCGAACTCCTCACCCGGCTCCCCGGCCAGCTCATCGGCGTCGTCCGCAAGGACGACCCGAGCGACGCCGCCCGCCTGCTCGGGTACTGGGACGGGCCGGTCCGCCGCCGTGCCGAGCAGGGCGCCGCCACCTGGCGCACCCTGTGGGACCTCCGCTCGGCACTGGAAGGGTGAGCATGCTCGCGGACGACCGTCCCGACGCCGACCGCACCGGCACCGCCGGTGCGGCGGCCCCGGGGGGTCCGGCCCGTTCGGCGGACCCGGCAGCCGTGCCGGGTCCGCCGGACCGGGCGGTCCCCGGCGCCGAACCCGACCCCGACCCCGCTCTCGACGCCGACCATGCCGACCTCGCCGACCGGACCGCCGCCGAGGCGCTCGCGGCCCGGCTGGCGGCCTCCGGCACCGACCGCCCCGGCCCGCACCTGATCGGCGTCCGGCACCACGCGCCGTCGCTCGCCGCCGTCGTGCCGGCGCTGCTGGACGCCGCCCGGCCGGACGTCCTGCTGGTCGAGCTCCCGGCGGAGTTCCAGCCCTGGCTGGACCACCTGGCGGACGAGGCCACCCAGGCCCCGGTCGCCCTCGCCGCCGCGCCCCGCACCGCCGAGGACACCGGCTCCGGCGGGCCCGCGTTCTACCCGTTCGCGGACTTCTCGCCGGAGCTGGTGGCGCTGCGCTGGGCCGCCCGGCATGGTGTCGAGACGGTCGCCTGCGACCTGCCGCTCGCCCACCGTGCCGAGGCCCGGCGCACCCCCGACGGCCCCGACGGCCCTTCCGGCGGCGACCGCCACCCCGGCGTCGCCGACGCCCTGCGCCACCGGCTCACCGGCCGCGAGGGCGACGAGGACCTGTGGGACCGCCTCGTCGAGACCGCCGCACCCGGCTCGTCCCCCGAGGCGGTGCGCCGCGCCGCCCTGCTGGTCGGCTGGGCCATGCGACACGACGCCGAACAGCCGGCCGGCGGCGGCGTCGACCCGTACGACCTGCGGCGCGAGGAGTGGATGCGGGCCCGCATCCGGACCGCCGCCGCGGGCGGGCGCCGGGTCACCGCCGTCATCGGGGCCTTCCACGCCCCCGCACTGCTGGACGCCCTCGACGCCGGCGACGCGTCGGCCGCCCCGGGCACCCCGGCCGCGCTCGACGCTTCGGACACCCGCGACGCTGCCGTGCCGACCGCCCCGGGCACCCCGGCCGTGCGTGCCGTCCCGGCGGACGCCGACAGCCACGTCGTCTCGCTGATCCCGTACGCCTACCCGCTGCTCGACGCCCGCTCGGGCTACCCGGCCGGCATCCGCGACCCCGAGTGGCAGCACACCGTGCTCGACGCGGCCGGCGACCCCGACCGCCTCGCCGAGGCGCTCACCCGCACCGCCGTCCGGATCTGCGGGGCCCTGCGCCGTCAGGACCACCCCTCCGGACCGGCCGACGCCCGCGAGATCGTCCGGCTCGCCGGCGACCTCGCCCGGCTGCGCGGCCTCGCCGCCCCCGGCCGCGGCGAACTCGTCGAGGCCGTGCAGACCGTCCTCGCCCAGGGCGAACCCCTCGGCCGCGGCCGAGCCGTGGCCCGCGCACTGGAACAGGTCCTGGTCGGCAGCCGCACCGGCCGCCCCACCCCCGCCGCCCCGCGCAGCGGCCTGGCCCCCGCCGTCGAGGCCCTGCTCGCCGAACTCGGCCTGCCCGGCCCCGACGACACCGCCGAGCCCGGCCCCCGCGAACTGCGCCTCGACCCGCTCCGCTCCCGGCTCGACCGCCGCCGCGAACTGCTGCTGCACCGGCTCACCGCCTGCGGCATCCCGTACGCCGACCCGGTCGCCACCGCGGGCGCCGGCGGCACCGAGGCGCTCGGCACCCGCTGGCGCGTCCAGTGGACCCCGGCCGTCGCCGCGATGCTGACGGTCGCCGGCACCCGGGGCGTCACCCCCGCCCAGGCCGCCGAGGGCACCCTGCGCGAGCAGTTGCGCCGGGAGTCGGAAGCGGACGGGCCGACGCCGCGCCAGGTCCTGGACGGCCTCGCCCGCGCCGCCGCCTGCGGACTGCCCGCCCTCGCCGACACCCGGCTCGCCCAGCTCACCACCACCCTCCCGGAGGCCGCGACCCTTCCCGAACTCCTCGACGCCCTCGCCCTGCTCGACCGGCTCGCCGCCCACCACGTCCCGGGCCTCGCCCCGGAGCCGGACGGTGACGACCCGTCCGCCGCGGCCCCCGCCGCGGGGTCGCCGGACGCCGCCCGCACCCGGACGGTCGGCGACGCGCGCGACCTGCTGACCGTCGCCGCGGTCCGCGAACTGGAGGGCCTCGCAGGCTCCGACGACCCCGCCGACGCCCGCGCCCTGGTGGAGCTGGCCCGCCGTGCGGACGACTCCGGCGGCCTGCGGCTCGCCCACACCCTCGGCGCCCTGGCCGACGGCGGCAGCCCGCTGGTCCGCGGCGCCGCCGGGGCGGTCCGGGTGCTGCTCGGCCAGAACGCCCCCGCGGCGTTCGGCGACCGGGTCGCCTCGTGGCTGGACGGCGCGACCGACCCGGACACCCGGCACGCCCTCGGACGCTCGCTGGTCGGCTTGCTGACGGCCGCCGAAGGGCTGCTCGCCTCCGCGCCCGAGGTGCTGGAGCCCGTGCTGGAGCGGGTCTGCGCACTGCCCGACGACGCCTTCCTGGACCGGCTGCCCGCCCTGCGCGGCGGCTTCGACACGCTGAGCCCGGCCGCCCGAGACCGGCTGCTCGCCCTGGTCGAGGAGCGCCTCGGCGCCCGGGTGGACGCCCTGCCGTCCGCCGTCGAGCCCGCGCTGCTTGCCACCCTGACCCGTGCGGACCTCGCCGCCCGCGCGGCCCTGGCCCGCCGGGGCCTGCTGCCCGACCCCGGGCAGGACACGCAGGACCGGCAGGACGCGCTGGCCCGGCAGGACACGTCGACCGGTCAGGACGAGCCCGCCACCGCCCTGCCGACCGCAGCGCCGGCGGCCGCCGGATCCGTCACGCCCGCCAAGTCCGTCACGCCCGCCGAGTCCGCCGCGCCCGACCCGCAGCAGGCCCTCGGGCCGGCCGAGCGGTGGCGGCTGCTGCTCGGACGCACCGGCGGCACGGGCCGCGACCGGGCCGGCCGGCTGGCACTCGCCCTCGACGAGCTGTACGGGACCGGCCGGGGAGAGGGCTCCGGCCCCGGCCTCAGCGGCCGGACCGGTGCCGGCCGGGAGGCGCCCTACCCGGGCGTGCGCGAATGGGCCGAGGACCTGGAGGCGCTCTTCGGGCCCGGCATCCGGGAGGAGGTGCTCGCGGCCGCGGTCGCCCAGGGGCGCACCGACGCCCTGGAGGCGATCGACCCCGGCGCCGTCCGGCCCTCGGTCGAACTGCTCCGCACTGTGCTGGCCCACGCCGGCGGACTGCCCGAGGCCCGGATCGCCGCCCTGCGCCCGCTGGTGCGCCGCCTGGTCGACGAACTGACCAGGGAACTCGCGCACCGGCTGCGCCCGGCGCTCACCGGCATCCGGGTGCCGCGTCCCAGCCGCCGCCCGGGCGGCGGGCTCGACCTCGACCGGACGATCCGGGCCAACCTGGCGACCGCCCGCCCGGCGGAGGGCGGCGGCACGCTGATCGTCCCCGACCGGCCGGTGTTCCGGACCAGGGCCCGCCAGGCGTCCGACTGGCGGTTGATCCTGGTCGTCGACGTCTCCGGCTCGATGGAGGCGTCGACGGTCTGGGCGGCGCTCACGGCGTCGATCCTCGCCGGGGTGCCGTCGCTGAGCACCCACTTCGTCGCCTTCTCCACCGAGATCGTCGACCTGACCGAGCGGGTGGACGACCCGCTCGGGCTGCTGCTGGAGGTCCGGGTCGGCGGCGGTACCGACATCGCCGCCGGACTGCGTTACGCCCGCGAGCTGGTGACCGTGCCGTCCCGCACCCTGGTCGCGGTGATCAGCGACTTCGAGGAGGGCGGCCCGGTCGGTGCGCTGCTCCAGCAGACCCGTGCGCTGGTCGACTCGGGTTGCCACCTGCTCGGCTGCGCCGCCCTGGACGACACCGGGAACGCCCGGTACTCGAAGGCGGTCGCCGGCCGGCTGGTCGCGGCCGGGATGCCCGTGGCGGCGCTCAGCCCGCTCGAACTGGCCCGCTGGGTGGGGGAGAAGGTCCGATGACAGTGACGGAACAGCAGCCGGCATGGCCCGCCGTCCGGCCCGAGGTGGTCGCCGAGGTGGTGGCCGGGCTGTCCGCCCGGCTGCAGAAGCGGCTGGACGCGGCGGCGGCCAAGCTCGCCGACCGCCCGGTCACCAGGGACGGCGACGACTGGCGGATCGAGGTGGACGAGGAGAGCGTGCTGGTCCTGCACGCCCCGGGCGGCGTGGTCGCCGAGGAGGCGGCCGTTCGCTGCGGCTGCCTGCTCGCCCCGGCCTGCGTCCACCGGGCGGCGGCGGTCACCGTCTGCCCGCTGGCCGACCCGGCGGCCGGGGCCGAGCCGCCCGGGGACGCCGCCGTTCAGGCACCCCCGGTCGGCCCGGCCGCTCTCGAAGCACCCGACCTCGAAGCACCCGGGCTCGAAGCACCGGCCCTCGTGCCACCCGCACCCGAACCGGCCGCCCTCGCCCCCGCCGAGCGGGCCGCCGCCGGGCAACTGCACCGGGCGGCGTCGGCCGCGCTCGCCGCCGGGGTGAGCGGAGCCGGCGCCGTGCTCCAGGCCGAACTGCTGCGCGCCGCCCACCGGGCCAGGCTCGCCGGCCTCCACCGGCCGGCCGCCGCCGCGGTGGCCGTGGTGACCAAGCTGCGCGCCGCCCGCTCCGGCGAGCCCGACCACCGGCTCGCCGATCTGGTGACCGGCCTGCGCGAGCTGCTCGACCTCACCGCGGCGCTCGGCCGACCGGCCCCGGCGGCCCCGCTCGCCGACCTGCGCGGCACCGCCCGCCAGACCTACGAGCAGGCGGGCGGCCTGCGGCTGTACGGGCTGTTCGCCGAACCGGTCCTGACGCCCACCCACGCGGGCGTGCTCACCTGGGCGGTGGACGCCGGCGGCCGGCTGAGCACGGTCTCCGAGGTCATTCCGCACGGCGACCCGACCACGGCGGCGCCGCAGGCGACCGGGGCGGGCAACCGGGCGGTGCGGCTGGGCGACGCCATGCTCAGCCACCGCGAGTTCAGCCGGGCCGGCCTGGCGGTCCAGGGCGCGACCCGGTCGGCCGCCGGACGACTCGGAGCCGGCGCGGCCGTCAAGGCCGTCCGCGCGGCCGGCGTCGCCTGGACGGCCGAGCCGGTGGCCGGGCTCTGGGCCGAGCCGGTCGCCGCCCAGGTGGCCCGCGCCCTCGCCGCGGCCGCCCTCCCGTACGAGACCCGGCCGGCCGGGAGCGACCTGCTGTTCCTGGACGTCACGGTGCTGGGCATCGCCGGGCCGGGCTCCGGGGGCGGGCCGGGCCCCGGGTCGGGCGGCGGGTCCGGCGGGGCGGGCGGCCCGGAGCTGCTGATCGCCGACTGCGGCGGACTGCCGATCACGCTGCGGCCGGCCCACGAGCACCCGGCGCTGGCCTACCGGGGCAACCTCGCGCTGCTCGCCTCCGCCCCCGGACTGCGGCTGCGGGTGATCGGCCGGCTGGAGCGGGCCGCCCGACCGGAGCTGCGGCTGCTGGCGATCGGACTCCCCCCGGAGGAGCCCGCGCCGGGTACGCCCGCACTAGCCCTGCCCGCGGACCGGGCCGGGCGGGTGAACCTCGGCCTGGAACGCCTCCAGGTGGCGGACCTCGCCCCGGGCACCCTGCCCACTCCGCCAACCCCGTCCGTCGCGGTTGCCCCGTCCGTACCTGCCGGGGTGACCTTCGGGTACGTGCCCGTCCCGGCCGCCCCGGTCCACCTGCTGACCCGCCGGGTGGAGCAGGCCGTCACCAGCGGCCGGCACGCCCTCGCCCTGGCGGGCAGCACGGCGGCCGCCGACGCGGCCGACCTCCGGGCGTGGGGCCTGGGCACCGGCGCCGCCCTGCTGACCGCGCTGCGTGCGACCGCGGGCGACCGGCCCCGGGACGTGTTCGGTCGCGTGGTGGCCGACGACCACACGGCGTTCACCACGGCCTGGCTGGCCGCCGCCTGCTACGGCGAGGAACTGGCCGGGGCCCTCTGCGCCGCCGGCTGGTCCGGAGCCGACGAGGGGAAGGAGCCGCCGACGGCGGGAACGTAACGACAGCAGGGGTCCACCCGGGCCCCTGCTGCCCTCACGGCCGAGGCGAGGAGGCGAGCCGGGCTCGGCGGCGCCGCGGTGGGGCACCGACGTCCGGGCCGTACCCCGGCCGTCGGCCCCCGGCTGGTCCCGCGTCCGGACTCCGGGGCCGCCGGGCCGCCGCGCAGACCGGGCCGACGTTCGGGGTACGGGCCGTGCCGACGCCTCGTACGGGACCGTCAGCGCCACAGGGGCGGGGCGACGTTCTCCTCGGCGGCGCGGCAGCTGTCGAGCCGGCGCTGGAGGGCGTCGGCCTGGGCTTCGGTGCGGCGGGCGGCCTCGTGCTCGCCCTCGTGCCGAAGCCGCTGCGCCTTGGCGCGCAGGTCGGCGATCCGGTTGCCCAGCTCGCGTTCGTCGCAGTCGGTCCGGTGGCCGGCGGCGCGGGGGTCGGCGGCGTGCGCCGGGGCGGCGGCCGCCGGCAGGCCGCCGACCAGGGCCGCGGCGAGCAGGGCGCCGGACAGGGAGCGGGCGGGGAGGCGTCGGGGCATGGCGTTCCTCGGGATCCGGGGGAGTGCGACGGAGGCGGCAACGCCGCCACCGTGACCCTAGGTCACTCGCCCGGCGCGGAGGGTGAGGCGACCCCGCGAAGGGCCGTCACCCGCCCAGGCACTCAGCCTCCGGCGGGTCGTAGCGCAGCGGGACCACCGGCCGGGGTACGACGACGGCACCGGACAGCCCGGGGTGCTCGGTCCCCACGGGCTGCCATTCACCGGTCTGCCCCGCTGCGGGTACGGCACCGTTCGGCCCGAGGCCGTCCCGGCTCGCGCTGCCGCCCCGGGCCCCGCCGCCGTCGCCGCTCCCGTCCCTGCCCCCGCTGCGGGCCGCGCCGAGCCACCCGCCGGCGCCGCCGCCCGCGCGGTCCGCCGCCCCTGTGACCGTCCCGTCCGCGCCGCCCGCCGCCCGTGCGCCCGCACCCGCGGCCCCGTCCTCGGAACCGTCGGCCCCCGCCGATGCCCCAGCCGTTGCCCCCGCCCCCGGGGCCCCCGGCGCCTCCGCGGCCTCCGCCGCGGGCATCCGGGTGATCCGGGCGCCGAACGGCAGGCCGGGAACGGCGCCGGGCTGGGGGGCCGCCTCCAGCAGGGCGGCGGGCACCAGCACCACGGCCCGGGTGCCGCCGTAGGGGGAGGAGCGCAGCGAGACCCGGATGCCGTGCCGGGCGGCGAGCCGGGCGACCACGTACAGGCCGATCCGCAGGTCGTCGCCGGCCGCGGGGACGTCCGGCTCGGGCGGGTCGGCGAGGTAGGCGTTGAGGCGCTCGTACTCGTCCTTGCCGATGCCGAATCCGCGGTCGTCGACCTGGACGGCGAGGCCCTGCGGGTCCTCCTGGGCGGAGACCTGCACCTGGGTGTAGGGCGGGGAGAAGGAGGTGCCGTTCTCGATCAGTTCGGCGAGCAGGTGGATGACGTCGGCGACGGCGGGGCCGGCGAGCGAGGCGCGCGGCACGCCCTGGACGGCGACCCGCGCGTACGCCTCGGTCTCGGAGACGGCGGTGCGCAGCACGTTGACCATCGGGACGGCGCTGCGGCAGCGGCGGGCGGGCAGGGCGCCGCCGAGGATGGCGAGGTTCTCGGCGTTGCGCCGCATCCGGGTGGCGAGCCGGTCGACGGCGAACAGTTCGCGCAGCAGCTTCGGGTCGTCGTGTTCGCGTTCCAGCGAGTCCAGCATGCTGATCTGGCGGTGGATCAGGATCTGGGTGCGGCAGGCGACGTTGAGGAAGACCTTCCGGGCCCCCTCGCGGCCCTGGGCCTGCTGGATGATCGCGGCGAGGGCGGCCTGGCGGACGGCGTCGAGTCCGTCGGCGGCCAGTTGGATCTCGTCGCCGCGCCGGGCGGGCACCCAGGCGGGCGGGCGCGGGATGTTCTCCCCGGCGTGGAGGCGTCCGACGATCTCGGGGATCTCGTGCCGGGCGGTGCCGAGGGCGTCGATGCGCAGGCCGGTGAGCCGGGCGGTGAGCGTGCGGGAGAGGCGGACGCCGCGCAGCAGGCTCCAGAGCAGGACGACGGCGACGGCGGCGCTGCCGGCGGCGGCGGCCGTGCGGTGCCCGGAGCCGTGCAGCAGGACGGCGGCGCAGCTCCAGGCGCCGGCCAGGGCGAGGCTGGGCACCAGGGCGAGCAGGAGCAGCGAGCCGCGGACGGAGCCGCACCGGGCGGCGCGGTGGCCGGGGCGGGGAGCCGATATGCCTGGCATCTGATTCCTCGGTGCGGGGCCGGACGGGGTGCGGGGACGGATCGTCCGCGGACGGTTCCGGACGGAGCTTCGGGGGTGCCACGACCAGGCGGAGCCCTCGCGGGTGACGGAGCGTCATCGCGTGGGTGCGGGCTGCACAGCCGACCTCGGCACGCTATCAGCCCACGGTGACCCTTTCGCAATATCAACTGACGATATGTCAAAGGGTGATCACGAGTTCCGAGTCACCGAACAGTGTGCGGAGCTCGGGAATTGTTGCGGGCCGCGGGTGATCCGGGGGCGAACTCCGCGGCGATTCCCCCGCGGCCGGTCATCGGCCGACGAGTGCGGCCCCGCCGCGGGTCAGCTCGGTCCACGCCCAGCTCGCCTCCGCGGACAGCTCGGCCGACCACTGCCGGCCGTACGCTCCGGAGGCGAACTGTCCGAGCCGAAGCCGCTGGACGTCGGAGGTGCCGGCCGGGGGGCGGAGGCAGGAGGCGTCGCGCAGATAGCGTTCGATCCCGTACTCGCCCTGGGTGCCGCGGGCCGCGAAGATCTCCATGGCATTGCGGGCCGAATCCAGTGCGTACTCGGTGTTGATCAGTTTGGCGTTCATCAGTTCGGCGTCGCAGGACTTGCCGTGGTCCAGCAGGTGCGACGCGTGGTACGCGGCGAGCTTGGCCGTCATCAGCCGGGACTGCATGTCGCCGAGTTTCAGCGCGATGTTGGGCAGCTGGTTGATCGGTTTGCCGTACAGCACGCGCTCCTCGGCGAAGCGCGCGGTGTCCTCGACGATGGCCACGTGCAGGCCGAGTGCGACCGCGGCGATGTTCAGCCGCCCGTAGAGGGTGCTGGAGGAGTGTGCCACGTCCAGGCCCTGGCTCTCCCGGCCGAGCAGGTTGGCCGCCGGGATCCGGCAGTCCTCGAAGACCAGCTCGCCGAAGCTGAAGCCGCGCAGGCCCATCTGCCGCCCGATGTCGCCGGTCCGGAAGCCGGGCCGGTCGCTCTCCACGAGGAAGGAGGACAGGCCCCGGCTGCCCTCGCCGGTGCGGAACACCACGCCGTGCACGTCGCCGATGTGCGAGTTGCCGACGAACCACTTGCGCCCGTTCAGCACGTAGCCGTCGCCCTCGCGCCGCGCGGTTCCGGCCATGCCCAGCACGTGTCCGCCGGAATCCGGCTCGGTCACCCCGATGGTGGGCAGCGACTCCCCGGAGGCGAACCGCGGCAGCCAGTACCGGCGCTGGGCGTCCGAACCGAAGTGGACGACCTTGGCGACCCCGAGCTGCGAGGCCTGGGCCGCCGCGCCCATCGCCCCGCTGACCCGGGACAGCTCCTCCACGATGACGGTCTTGGCGAGGTGCCCCAGCCCGAGCCCCCCGAACTCGCGCGGGATGGTCACCCCGATCCACCCCCGGCGGGCGATCTCGCGGGAGAGCGCGGACTCCACCTGCTGGTCGGCCTCCATCCGGGCGACCTGCGGGCGGACCTGCTGCTCGGCGAACTCACGCACCTCGGCGCGGAGTTTCTCGTGCCGCTCGTCGGTGAAGTAGTCCATCGCCATTCCCGGGTCCTCTCAGGATGTGTGAGCCTCCGTCCCTGCGCGCCGCTCCGCGACGGCCGCCGGGTGCGGGGTGGGGGCCGGCGACGGCAGTGCTGCTGCGGTGCGGGGCATGCGGAACCACGGGGGGTCGTGCGCGGGGCGACCCGCCCGTCCGCACGTTCGGCTGGCTCATTGTCGTATGCCGATCGAGCCACCTCCAGATTTGATCTTGAAATGGCGGGAAACGGATGAACGATGATTGAACCGGGTCGAACCGGGTAACGATCCCGTCTTGTCCGGCGGGCCGTTCGAGCGGGTGATTCCCACGGCCGACTGACTGTTCATCAATCCTTGCGCTCCGGGCGGCGACACTGTTCCGTCCGGAAGGCGGCCACACGTCCGACGTCTGATTACATGTGCGCCATGACTGATGTGATGAGCACTCAAGGCCAGCCCCCGGGTGCCGCAGGAGAATCCGAGCGCACCCGCAGGCTCCGCAGCCTGGGCCTCGACGAACCGATCGCCGACGAGGCCTTCGACCGCTTCGCCCACCTCGCGGCCAGTATCACCCGCGCCCCCATCGCGATGGTCAACTTCATCAACGACGAGCGCCAGATGTTCCGGGGGCTCTACATTCCGCCAACCTCGGCCGGAATCCCGGTCGGCAACGGCGCCTCCTGGGCCGACCGCGGCATCGCCTTCGACCTCCCCGGCCGGGAGATGCCGCTCAGCCACGGCTTCTGCCCGCACGTGGTCGCCCAGCGGTCCCCCCTCGCGCTGGACGACATCCTCGCCCACCCGCGCTTCGCCTCGAACCCGGTCGTCGACGAACTCGCCGTACGTGCCTACCTCGGCGCGCCCCTCGTCGACGACACCGACACCGTCATCGGCACCGTCTGCGTGCTCGACCGCGAACCCCGCCAGTGGGGCCGCGAACGGCTCTGCGACATCCAGTACCTCGCCGAGGCGCTGCTCTCCGAGATCCGGCTGCGCGACAACCTGCTCTCCCTCCAGCAGGAGATGTTCGCCGCCTTCGACGGCTCGCCGTTCCCGATCATCCTCACCGACGGCCCCGGCCACCGGATCCGCTACGCCAACGCCCACCACGCCGACACCTTCGGCGCCCCCGCCGCGTACGGCACGATCGCCCAGGCGTACCCGCAACTCGGCGCCGAGGGCCTCCAACAGGCCGTCGCCGAGGCGTACCGCACCGGGCGCGCCACCGTCCTCAACGACGTCCGGATCCCCGCCACGCACCCCGACGCCCAGCACCTCCAGCAGGTCTTCAGCTTCACCTGCACCCCGCTGCGCACCGCCCGCACCGGCTACGTCAACGGGGTCTTCGTCGTCGGCCTGGACGTCACCGCCCAGTTCCGCACCGAGGAGGAGCTCGGCACCCTCGCCGCGCTGCTCGTGGACCGTCTCCAGCAGAACGGTGCGGGCAGCGCCACCGGCGCCGGCGTGCGCCCCGGTGCCGGCGTCGCCGGCAGCACGAACGGACTCCTCCCGCCCGGGTGACCCCTGCCCGTCCGGAGCCCGCAGCCCGTCCCCCCGAGAACCGCCGGACATCCGAGATCCCCCGCACGCCGAGATCCCCCGCACCCCCGGGATCCGCCGCACACCGGAGCAGCACACCGGAGCAGCACCGCAAGTCCGGGCACCGTCCGCCCGAGTACCGCGCGCCCGAGCAGCACCACAGGACCGCAGGACCGAGCACCACGCGCCGCAGGGCCGCGCAGCCCGCGCACGGGGCGGCGGGGCGCCTCTCACCCCCGAGGAGAGGCTCCCCGCCGCCCCGCCCGCCGCGCCCGTCGCCCCTGACGCCTGACGCCTGACGCCCGTCGCCCCTGACGCCTGCCGACTGCCGCCCGCCGCGCCCGTCGTCCGCCGTCCCGGCCCACCCCGCCGAACGGCCCGGACCCCGCCGACCGGCCACCGTCCGGGTGAACCGGCCCGCCCCCGCCGCCGACCCCGCCCCGCGCCACCGCGCCCGGTGGTAGGCATGGGCCGCATGGAGTGGTTCGCGGCCCCGGAGTACTGGCTGAGCAGGCTGCTCGTCCAACGGATGCTCGCCGCCCTCTACCTGGTCGGCTTCCTCGCCGCCGCCCTCCAGTTCCGGGCCCTGATCGGCACCCACGGCATACTGCCCGTGCCGCGCTTCACCGCCCGGGTCTCCTTCCGGCAGTCCCCGGGGCTCTTCCACCTCCACTACTCCGACCGCTTCTTCGCCGCCGTCTGCTGGACCGGTGCCGCCCTCGCCGCCGCCGTCCTGGCAGGCGCCGCCGACGCCGTCCCGCTGGGGGTGTCGATCCTGCTGTGGGCCGTGCTCTGGGCCCTCTACCTCTCGATCGTCAACGTCGGCCAGACCTGGTACTCGTTCGGATGGGAATCGCTGCTGCTGGAGGCCGGATTCCTGGCCGCCTTCCTCGGCAACGCCGACACCGCCCCGCCCGTCCTCGTCCTCTGGCTGCTGCGCTGGCTGGCCTTCCGGGTGGAATTCGGCGCCGGACTGATCAAGCTGCGCGGCGACAGCTGCTGGCGCGACCTCACCTGCCTGCGCTACCACCACGAGACCCAGCCGATGCCAGGCCCGCTCAGCTGGTTCTTCCACCACCTGCCCGCCCCGCTGCACCGCGTCGAGGCCGCCGCCAACCACGTCACCCAGCTCGTCGTCCCCGTCGGGCTCCTCCTCCCGCAGCCCGTCGCCACCTGGGCGGCCTGCGCGGTCGTCGTCACCCAGCTCTGGCTGGTCGCCTCGGGCAACTTCGCCTGGCTCAACTGGCTCACCATCACCCTGGCGCTCGCCGCCGTCGACCCCGCCCGGATCGGCCTCGCCGCCGAGCCCCGCAGGGAGCCGACCGGCCCCGTCTGGTTCGAGGTCCTGGTCATCGGCCTCACCGCGGCCGTCGTCGTCCTCAGCTACTGGCCGGTCGCCAACCTGGTCTCCCGCGGCCAGATCATGAACCGCTCCTTCAACCGCATCCACCTCGTCAACACCTACGGCGCCTTCGGCAGCATCAACCGCCTCCGCCAGGAGGTCGTCGTCGAGGGAACCGACGAAGCCGTCGTCACCCGTCACACCGTCTGGCGCGAGTACGGCTTCAAGGGCAAACCCGGCGACGTGCGCCGCCGCCCCCGCCAGTACGCCCCCTACCACCTGCGGCTCGACTGGCTGATGTGGTTCGCCGCGATCTCCCCCGCGTACGCGCGGCCCTGGTTCCTGCCGTTCGTGGCCCGCCTGCTGGTCAACGACCGGGACACCCTGCGCCTGCTGCGCCACAACCCCTTCCCCGACGCACCGCCGACCCACGTCCGGGCGATGCTCCACCTCTACCGCTTCACCGATTGGCGCGAACTCCGGCGGACCGGCGCCTGGTGGCACCGCACCGTGCTGCACGAGTACCTCGAACCCGTCAGCCTCGACACCCTCCGCCGCACCGGCCACCGCCCGCCGCTCGGACGGCGCACCCGGACCGTCCCCCTGGACGGCCGGCGCCACCACGGCCGCCCGCACGGGACGGCCGGCGGCCGGGACGGGACAGGTCCGGACGGATCGGTCACCGACCACCACCCGCCCGGCCCTCCCGAGTAGCGGCCGGCCGGGCGGTGTGGCACGCCACACCGGGCCGCTGACCCGGTGGGTGCGTGCAAGGCTCGAACGGGCACCCGTATTCTGGGCCTCCACACCGGCAGCCCGACCGCGCGCCGACCGCCCCACCCGCAGGGGCCCGCACGCAACCGGACGGCCGTCCCTCGCCGCCAGCCCCGCCGCAGACGCCCAGAACCGGACCTCACATGACAGTGCTTCACTCGCGCAACGCCGACGCAGCCGACGCCACGGACCCGGACCAGGCCCCCGGCCGCGAGGCCGCGGCAACCCCCGACCTCCGGGAGGACCTGGGTCGGTACGCCGAACTCGGCGCCTTCACCCTCACCGCCGAGACCCACGCCTGGTACGCCGCCGTCGACACCGTCGCCACCCCGGAGGACGCCCGCGCGGCCTCCACCGTCCTCGCCGAACTGCGCGGCCACGACCTCCAGCAGGTATGGGAGGACGTCACCGTCCTCGCCGCCGCAGCCAAGGTCGAGGAACCCGCCACCGTCGCCACCACCGCCCTCCTCGTCGAACTGCTGGAGCGCGTCCACCGCACCTCCGCCACCCTGATCGGCGCCGCCTACGACGCCGACCTCGACGCCCTCGCCGCCGCCACCGCGGACCGCGCCTGGCGCCGCGAGCGGGGCGTCAGGGTGGGCTTCCTGCGCGGCCGGGCCCTGCGCAAGCAGGCCGCCGCCCTGGTCACCGGCGGACGCCGGATCCCCAACGAGGAACTGCACGAGGCCCTGGCCTCCGCCGAGGTCGAGCGCCGCGCCTGGTCCGCCGTCGCCCCCGAGGGCACCCTGCCGGTCCCGCCCGCCGACGGCGAACTCGCCGCCCGCACCGCCCAGGCCGTCGAGGCGATCACCGCCAACCTGCGCGACCTCGCCCGCCTCCTCCCCGACCAGGACCTCGACGCGCTCGCCTTCCCCGCGCTCATCGACCTGGTCGAACGCCTCGCCACCGACGAGGGCACCCTCTACCGCCTCCCCACCATCCGCAGCCTGCGGACCGCCCTGGAGGCCGCCGACCTCGCCGACCTGCTCGCCGAGCTCACCGCCACCCGCGCCGACCGCCGCGCCGCCGAGGCCGCCTACCAGCGCCACACCGGCGCCGTCGACCCGGACGCCGCCCGCCAGGCCCTGGCCGGCGGCCAGCGCGACGGGTCGCAGGCGGACACCGAGGTCGACGGGGCCGCCGAGGACGTCGAGGACCTCACGGCCGACGAGTCCGAGGTCGTCAGCGAGGCCGCTGCCGAGGAACCGGCCGCCGTCACCCTCCCCGCCCCGTCGCCGGCCGCCGACGACTTGGCGACCCCGGCCGAGGACACCGAGGCGGTCGCCGAGGCCGAGCCGGACGTCACGGAGGTCGCGGAGGTCCCCGAGGTCGAGACCGTTGAGGCGATCGAGATCCCGGTCGATGAGGTCGAGGCCGCAGCCGTGACGGAGGCCGAGCCGGAGGCGGCGGAGGTCGCCGAGGTTTCGGTCGTCGAGGCGCCTGTCGAGCCAGAGGCGGCGGAGGTCGTCGAGGCCCCGGTTGCCGAGATCACGGACGAGCCGGAAGCAGCCGAGGCGGTCGAGGTCCCGGTCGTCGAGCCGGTCGATGAGACCGAGGCCGTGACGGAGACCGAGCCGGAGACGGCGGAGGTCGTCGAGGCTCCTGTCGAGGCCGAGGCTGTTGTGGAGACTGAGGCTCCGGTAGCCGAGGTCACGCCCGAGCCGGAGACCGCCGAGGTCGAGGCCGTCACGGAGGCTGAGCCGGAGCCGGAGACGGCGGAGGTCGTCGAGGCGCCCGTCGTCGAGCCGGTTGCCGAGGCCGAGCCCGCCGTGGATGCTGCTGTCGCGGAGGTCGCGGAGGTCGCGGAGGTCGCGGAGACCGTCGAGCCGGTGGCCGAGGTCGTCGTCGAGGCCGAGGCGGTCGTCGAGGTCGAGGCCGAGGCCGTGGTGACCGAGAAGACCGAGGTCGCGGCCGTGGAGCCGGCGGTCGAGGTCGAGGCCGAGGTCGTCACGGAGCCCGAGCCCGAGCCCGTCGCCGCTGTCGAGGAGCCCCAGGAGCCCGAGGCGGCTGCCGAGGCCCCTGTCGTCGAGCCCGAGCCCGCCGCGGCGCCTGCCGGGCGGCCGGAGAAGCCGGACTTCACGCCCGGTCGGCCGGTGACCGCCTACTCGGCCGACGAGCTGCTGGCCGTTGTGCGCTGGGTGGACGGTGACGGGGTCACGCGGTCGGAGGACGAGCTGCTGCGGGCGGCGATGAAGGAGCTGGGCTTCGCCCGCCTCGGTCCGCGCATCAAGGAGGCCCTGGGCGCCGCGGTCACCGCAGCCCGGAGCTGACGGGTTCCGGACGGCCGAGAGCCCGTCGGGCCCGGTGGATGCCTCTTCCGCATCCACCGGGCCCGACGCACGTCCGGACGGGTCGGCCCGCCCGGGTGCTCAGCCCTTGGTCCAGGGCTGGCTGCCCATCAGCGCCTTGACGTTGGCGACGTAGGAGGGGTTGGGGATCTCCAGGCTGCCGGTGGTCTCGCCGGTCGCCGGGTCGGTGACGGTGTTGTAGTGGACCTTTCCGGCGCCGGCGTTGTAGGCGGCGATGACCAGGTCGAGCAGCGGGGTCTTCCCGGCGGCGTCGGGGGCGAGGCTGTAGTTGCCGCCGAAGCAGGAGTCGCCGTAGTAGGCGATCAGCCAGTCGAGCAGCTGGGTGCCGAGCTGGACGTTGCCGGCCAGGGTGTTGGGGTCGGAGGTGGTGCCGTACTTGCCGTTCATCCAGCTGACGGTGCCGGGCATGACCTGCATGGTGCCGATGCCGCCGTCGCAGGCGAGGATGCCGGACTGCCAGCCGCTCTCCTGCCAGGCGATCGCCTTCACCAGGTTGACGGGCAGCGGCGGGAGCTTGTCGGTGCCGCCGTTGCTCAGCTTGAGGGTGCGGCTCTGGCCGGCCGCGGTGGTGAGGGCTGCGGAGACGGCGTCCTTGGGCTCGTTGGCCTGCGGGTAGCTCGGCTTGCAGCTGCTCTGCAGCGGCGGGACGTGCGGGACGGCGGGGGCGGGCGGGGGCGGCGGGGCGACCGGGCCGGGCTTGGCGGTGGGGACGGGCGCCGCGACGACGGGTGCGCCGGTCCGCGGGGTGCCGGTGCCGGCGGTCGGCTTGGCGGTGGGGCTCGCGCCGGCGGTGGCGGGGCGGGTGGTGGAGGGTGTGGCGCTCGGCTTGCCGGACTTGCTCGCGCTCGGGCTCGCGGTCGCGGTCGGGCTCGCGCTCCCGGTGGGGGTGGCGGTGGCGCTCGGGCTCTCGGACGGCGTCGGGCTCGCCGTGCCGCTGCTCGCCGCCGGGCTCGGTGTCCCGGCTGCGCGGTCGTCACCGCCCTTGCTGCCGCAGCCGGTCAGCAGTGCGCCGGAAACGGCCGCCACCGATACGGCGGCCAGCACCCGCCGCGCCGCCCGGTGTCCGCCTCCGGGTCCGCGTCCGCGGCCGCTTCCGGATCCGAGGCCGTTCCCACCTGCGGCGGTGCTTCCGCGGGTCGCCCCGACCGGCCGAACGATGCTGTCCCCCATGCCCCGTACCCCCTCCTGGCGCCGGATCGTCCGGCGCAGGGCGGCATCCTACGACGGGGGCCCGTCCGCGCCCCGGGCGGGTGCCGTGCGGCGGGGTCCGGGCGGGTCGGCGGGTGTCACGCCTGCGCCCGGGCGAGCTGGGCGGCGAGTACCGCGGGGGCCTCGGCGAGCGAGGGCCCGTACCAGGTGAGGTGGCGTCCGCTGACCAGGGCGGCCGGGACGCCGGGGAACGCCTCGGGGCCGTCCCCGGCGGTGAACCGGTACGGCTCGTCGGGGAGGACGACGAGGTCGGGGCGGGCGGCGAGCAGGTCCGGGAGCGGGACGGCGGGGTAGCGCTCGGGGTGGTCGGCATGCAGGGGTGCGACGCCGAGGCGGCGCAGCAGGTCGCCGGCGAAGGTGTCGCTGCCGAGGACCATCCAGGGGCGGCGCCAGATCGGGACGACGGCGCGGACCGGTCGCTGCGGCGGTGCGACGTCCTGCCAGGCGGCCTCGGCGGCGTCGAGCCAGGCCGGTCGGGGGAGTCCGCAGGCGTCGCGGAGCATCCGGTCGAGCGAGGTGAACGCCTGGTCCAGGGTGCGGATGTCGGTCACCCAGACGGGGAGTCCGGCGGCGCGCAGGGCGTCCAGGTCGAGGGCGCGGTTCTCCTCGGCGTTGGCGAGCACCAGGTCGGGGGCCAGGGCGGCGATCCGGGCGGTGTCGGGGTTCTTGGTGCCGCCGATGCGTTCCACCGCGAGGCCGGCGGGGTGGCTGCACCAGTCGGTGGCGCCGGTGAGCAGGCCGGGGGAGCTCGCCGCGACGGCCTCGGTCAGGGACGGTACGAGGGACACCACGCGGCGTACGGGGCGGGGGCCGAGCGGAACGGGCAGGCCGAGGTCGTCCAGGGGGTGCGCCATGGCACCCGACGGTACCGGGCCGGTCCGCGGGCCACGCCGCCGGAGGCAACCCCCGCGGCGGCCGTCACCGTCCGCCCCGCCGGTGGCCACCGCCCCGCCGGAACTCACCGACCGCCCCAGCGGAGGCAACCGACCGCCCCCGCCGGAGGCCACCGCCCCCTCCGCCGGAAGTCGTGGGAACCGATCGGCTGGCGTATCCGACTACCTGGTCCGGGTCCGCAGCACGCCGGGCCCGGCACGTCCGTCCAACCAGGAGAGTTGTCATGCGCCCTCGCGTCCTCGGCGGTGTCGCCGTCGCCGTCGCCCTGTTCGCCACGGCCTGCGGGAGCGGTGCCGGCAGCAGTGACCGGAAGGCCGAGGCCACCGGCGGCGGCAGCGGCTACCCCGTGAAGGTGGCCGACTGCGCGGGGAAGGAGACCTCGTTCGACGCGGCCCCGCGCAAGATCGTCACCAGCAACGCGGCGAGCCTGGAGCTCCTGCTGCAGCTCGGCGCCGGCGACCGCGTCATCGGGACGGGCTTCCCGCCCGGCAAGGGCAGCCTGCCGTCCGCGCTGGCCGAGCAGGGCGCCAAGGTGCCGGTGCTGGGCGAGAAGACGATAGCCAAGGAGAAGCTGCTCGGCTCCGGCGCCGACCTGTACGTCGACACCTTCGGGGCGATGGGCATGATGGGCGGGGCCGCCACGCTGCCCTCGGAGGAGGAGTTCAAGGCCGCCGGGATCAAGCACGTGTACCTGCTCTCCACCGCCTGCGCCGGCACGCCCGCGGCGGCGAAGGGCCCGCGCACCGACCTCGCCGACATCGAGAACGACATCAAGCGGCTGGGTACCGTGGTCGGTGCGCAGGGGAAGGCGGACGAGCTGGTCGCGGCGATGCGCAAGCAGACCGGCGAGGTGGCCGGTGCGCTGGCCGGGGTGCCCTCCGAGCAGCGGCCCGGCTACTTCTTCTTCGACTTCGACGCCGGCACCAAGCAGCCGATCGCGGTCTGCTCGCAGCAGGTCGCCAACGCGGTGATCACCATGGCCGGGGCCCGCAACGTCTTCGCCGACTGCTCGGCCGACCGCAAGCCGGTCTCCTGGGAGGAGGTGGTCGGCAAGAACCCCGACTGGATCCAGCTCGGCGTCCGCAACCGGGGCAGCGAGGAGGCCAACCGCAAGGCCTTCGACGACGCCGAGAAGTTCCTCCGCGAGTTCCCCGCCACCCAGGGGCTGAAGGCCGTCCAGGAGGGCAGGTTCCTGCGGATCGGCTCCGAGGTGACCACGATCGCCGGGGTCCGCAACGCCGACACGGTCCGGCAGATCGCCGCGACCCTGCACCCGTCGCTCGTCAAGAACGGCCGGTAGCCGATGGCTTCGACGCTGTCGAGGACGCCGCGCCCGGCCCGCAGGGAGCACGCCCTGCGGGCCGGCCCGCTGGCCGCCGTGCTCGGGGCCGCGCTGGTCGCCGCCCTCACCGCCGCCGTCTCCCTCGGCTCGGTGGACATCCCGCCCGGCGAGGTCTGGTCGGTGGTCGCCCGGCGGCTCACCGGCCGTGCCCCCGAGCCCGGCACCCGCGACCTGATCGTCTGGCAACTGCGCGTGCCCCGCGCCCTGTTGGCCGCCCTGGTCGGCGCCGGGCTGGGGCTGGTCGGCACCGCCGTGCAGGCCCTGGTCCGCAACCCGCTGGCCGATCCGTACCTGCTGGGCATCTCCTCCGGGGCCTCGCTGGGCGCCGTCGCGGTGATCGTCCTCGGCGCCGGGCTCGGCCTGAACGCCGCCGACGCCGCCGGGACGGCCGTCTCGCTCGCCGCCTTCGCGGGCGCCCTGGCCGCCTTCTCGCTGGTCTGGGTGCTGGCCCGGCGCGGGGGCGGCTTCTCCCCGCTGCGGCTGGTGCTGGCGGGCATCGGCATCGGCCAGTTCCTGGCCGGCTTCACCAGCTATCTGGTCCTGCAGACCGACGACGAGCAGCAGACCCGCGGCGTGCTGTTCTGGCTGATGGGCTCGCTGAGCGGCGCCGTGTGGAGCCAGCTCGCGGTGCCCGCCGCCGCCGTCCTGCTCGGCCTGGCGGCCCTCCAGGCCCGCGCCCGGGGCCTCAACGCGGTGCTGATGGGCGACGAGACGGCCGCCGGTCTCGGGGTGGACGTCACCCGGCTGCGCCGCGAGCTCTTCGTCGTCACCAGTGTGCTGACCGGGGTGCTGGTCGCCGTCTCGGGGGCGATCGGCTTCGTCGGCCTGATGGTGCCGCACGTCTGCCGGCTGCTGGTCGGCGGCGACCACCGCCGGCTGCTGCCGCTCTCCGCGCTGACCGGCGCCGTCCTGCTGGTCGTGGTCGACACCGCGGCCCGTACGGTGCTGGAGACCCAGGAGCTGCCGATCGGCGTGGTCACCTCGCTGCTCGGCGCGCCCACCCTGATCTACCTGCTGGACCGACGACTGGAGCGCAGTTGAGGATCGCCGTCGAGGACCTGCACGTCACCCTGGCCGGCCGGACGGTCGTGGCCGGCGCCGACCTGGTCGCCAAGGAGGGCGAGATCGCCGGACTGGTCGGGCCGAACGGCAGCGGCAAGTCCAGCCTGCTGCGCACCGTCTACCGGCATCTGCGGCCCAGCGCCGGACGTGTCCTGCTGGCGGGACGCGACCTGACCGGGCTGTCCGCCGCCGAGTCCGCCCGGCACATCGCGGCGCTGCCGCAGGAGCGCGGCGGGGACTTCGAGCTGACCGTCCGCGAGGTGGTCGCGATGGGCCGCACCCCCTACAAGCCTGCCTTCGCCGCCGACGACGCCGAGGACCACCGGCTGGTCGCCGAGGCGCTGCACCGGGTCGGCATGGCGGACGCGGCCGGCCGGCGCTTCGCCCAGCTCTCGGGCGGCGAGCGCCAGCGGGTGCTGCTCGCCCGGGCGCTCGCCCAGCAGCCGGACGTCCTGGTGCTCGACGAGCCCACCAACCACCTGGACGTCCGCCACCAGGTCGAGCTGCTCGCCCTGCTGCGCGAGCAGCGCCGCACCACGCTGGTCGCGCTGCACGACCTCAACGCCGCCGCCTCGGTCTGCGACCGGCTGCACGTGCTGCACCGGGGCGTCCTGGTGGCGTCCGGCGAACCGCGCGAGGTGCTCACCGCCGAGCTGCTCGCCGAGGTGTTCGGGGTGCGCGCGGCGGTGGTCGAGCACCCGCTCACCGGCGATCCGCTGATCGCCTTCGACCACCGGCAGGCTCCGGCCCGCCCGGACGGGGCGCAGCGCAGCACCGCCGGCGCGTCCTGAGCGGGGCGCCTCCTGAGCGGGCGGCGCCTCCTGAGCGGGGCGGTGCGCAGGGGGCCGGTCCGCGCGGACCGGCACCCTTGCACCGGGTCAGCCCGCCTCGTAGTGGCTGGGCCGGCCGTCCCGCAGGACCGGGCGGCCCAGCTGTGCGGCCTCCGCGCTGCGCAGCAGCTCCCACCGGCCGTCCGGGTGGTGGAGCACCGAGGAGTGCCAGGGCGTGGTCCAGGCGTCGCGCGCCTCCAGCAGCCGGATGCCGAACTTGGCGGCGCCGACCCGCTGCGGGTGGATGGAGAGCCGGAACGAGCGCGGGTGCTGCTCGGCGATCAGGTCGCCCCAGGCCCGGCTGCGCTGGATGACCCCGTACGCGCGGTCGCGGCAGTGCCGCTGCAGGGCGGACCTGGTGCCGGTGAAGCCGGTGGTGTCGTCGAGCAGGAAGCGGGTGATCCCCCGGTAGAGCCGCAGGGTCTCCTCGTCGGTGTGCATCTGCGCGCGCAGGTCCTCCTTTGCGGGGGCGTACTGCGTGTGGACGCGGGCGCGCTTCTCGTCGTACGGCAGGTCGCCGAGGACGGCTCGCAGGTCGAAGGTGGCGAGCCGGTGCAGGCCCTCGCGTGCGATCATCGCGCTCAACTCGTCGGAGTACGCGTCGATGTGGTCGTCCGGGACGTTGATCAGGTCGCCGAAGATGTGGCCGTCGGAGCAGATCAGTATCCGCGCGCCGGGGCGGTAGAGCTCGCCGATCGCGGCGCAGAGCCCGTCCAGGAAGGTGAGCGAGAGCCGTTCGCCCTCGTCGGGGAGGTGGCCGAGCACCTTGGCGGGGTTGGGCGACTTGCAGGGGAAGCCGGGCAGGGTGAAGAGCACCGGCTCGCCGGCCGTCACGAAGTCGGCCAACTGTCGGAGCTGGAGCGGGAAGTCGGCGGGCGCGGCGGCGGCCTCGGGGTCGGAGGCGCGGCGGTGCGGCAGCAGCAGGGCGAGGATCGCGGTGCAGATCCGGTCGACCTCGGCGCTCGGCGGCGGGGCCGGGGCGGCGGGTGCCGGGGCGGGGATGCGGGCGGTGGTCGTCACGGTGCCGGCGGACGGCATGGCGGCGGGCCTTTCGGGTAGGCGGGATCGGCGCCCCGGCCGTTCGCCGGATTCCGGGGCGCTGGAGCAGAGGTGGCGGTGGGTCAGGTGCGCTTGTCGTAGGCGACCGGGAGCCGGTTGACGCCGCGGGCCAGGACGGCCGGGATCCAGGCGAGTTCGTCGAGTGTGTCGCCGGGTTCCGCGGACGGCCGCAGGCCGGACAGCCGGCCGATCAGGGTGCCGACGGCGATCTGCAGTTCGGCGCGGGCCAGGGCGGCGCCGGGGCAGTAGTGGATGCCGTGGCCGAAGGCGAGGTGGGCGTTCGGGGTGCGGTCGAAGTCGAGCGCGTCGGCGTCCGGGAACTGCGCGGGGTCGCGGTTGGCGGCGCAGAGCGAGACGATCACCGAGTCGCCGGCCGGGATGCGGGTGCCGTGCAGGTCGCTGTCCTCCGCGAAGAAGCGCCAGGTGGTCAGCTCGAACGCGGCGTCGTGGCGGAAGAGTTCCTCGATCGCCCGGGGCAGCAGGGCGGGGTCGTCGGCGAGCCCGGCGCGCAGCCGGTCGAGCTGCTCCGGGTGGCGGAGCAGGGTGATCAGCATGGTGGTGATCTGGTTGGTCACCGGCTCCTGGCCGGCCACCAGCAGCTGGAAGACGATGGAGTCCAGCTCCTCCCGGGTGAGCTCCCCGGTGTCGTGGGCCGCGACCAGCCGGCCGAGCAGGTCGATGTCGGGGCCGTCCGGGTCGCGGTGGGCCCGCTTGTGGGCGACCACGTCGGCGATGTACCCCTGGAGCGCGCGCAGCCGGGCCTCGTACGCGGGGCGGCCCGGGTCCTGCGGGCCGACGGGCTGCACCACCTTGCCCCAGTCCCGGTCGAAGCGGGCGGCCAACTCGGGCGGCAGGCCGATGACGTCGGCGAGCACCCGGAACGGGAAGTGCGCGGCGAACCCGGCCACCAGATCGGCGCCGCCGGTCTCGGGCAGCTCGTCGACCAGGGCGTCGGCCAGCTCCTGCAGCCGCGGGCGCAGTGACTCCACCCGGCGGGGCGCGAAGGCGTCCACGACGAGCCGGCGCATCGAGGTGTGCTTGGGCGGGTCCTGGTGGAGGAGGTGCACCTGCAGCTGGGAGTGCTGGGGCTCGGGCATGATCGAGGCGAGTCTGCGCCAGTTGTCGTTGCCGAGCGCGTGGTTCTTGCCGAGCCGCGGGTCGTTGAGCGCCTCGTGGGCCGCCCGGTAGCCGGTCACGAGCCAGGCGGCGATCCCGCTGGGGAAGCGCACCCGGTGCACCGGTCCGGCTTCGCGCATCCGCCCGTAGAGCGGGTACGGGTCGGTCTTGTACGCCTCGCCGTACAGCGGCACCGGCGAGGGCAGCGCTGCGCCGTCGTGGCCGTACGGGCAGCGCGGAGCCGCGGCCCCGGCGGCCTCGGCGGACGGCGAGGCAAGGTCGGCGGGGGCGGTCGGGCCCGGCCGGTCGGTCAGGTCGGTCACGGGGTCTTCCTCCGGGTCGATCGGTGGTGGACGGCGAGCAGGGCCACGGCCGATGCGGCGGCGAGCGCGGCCAGGACGAGTCCCGGGCGGACGGATCCGCCGGGGTGGGTGACGGCGGCGGTGGCCAGGGCGGGCCCGAGGGCGAAGCCGAGGGCGCGGGAGAGCTGGACGGCGGACGCGGCGGTGGCCGGCCGACCGGGCGGGGCGGCGGTCATCACCACGGCCTGGGTGGGGCCGCCGTTGAGGCCCATCCCGGCCCCGGCGAGGGCCAGCCGGGCGGCTATGGCGGCGGGCGACCAGCCGGTGTCCACGGGTATCAGCAGCAGCAGTCCGCAGGTGGTCACGGCGGCGCCCGCGAGTGCGGTCGGGACGGCGCCCCAGCGGTCGGCGAGCCGGCCGCCGAGCCGTCCGGCCAGGACCATGCCGAGCGGGAAGGCCAGCATGGTCAGCGCGGTGGCGGTGGCGCTGATCCCGGCGGCCCGGCGCAGGTGCTGGGCCAGCAGGTAGTGGGTGGCGGCGAAGCCGGCGGCGAGGGCGAGCACCGAGGCGTTCACCCCGGTGGTGCCGGACAGCCTCAGGGTCTCGCGCACCGGCTGCCCGCCGGGACCGCGCAGCCAGTGCGCGACCAGCGGGACGGCGGGTGCGGCGAGCAGCAGCCAGGCGGGGGAGCCGGCCGAGAGGGTGAGCGCGAGCAGGACGGCGGCCACGGCGGTGCCGATCAGGGCGGCGTCGCCGAGTGCGCCGCGGTCCGGGGCGCGCAGTCGGCCGGTGCGCGGCGCGTTCCGCCGGGTGAGCCAGAACGCGACCGCGCAGACTGGCAGTTTGATCAGGAAGACCGCCCGCCAGCCGACGTGGTCGAGCAGCAGCCCGCCGATCACCGGCCCGGTCACCGCGCCGAGCGGTCCGAGGGTGGCCGGGACGCTCATCGCCCGGCCGCGCACCTGGGGGCGGACGGACGTCGCCGCCAGCACCGGCATCAGCACGAACAGCACGGCCCCGAAGGCGCCCTGCGCCAGCCGCGCGGCCACCAGCAGGCCCAGCCAGGGCGCCAGCGAGGCGAGGACGCTGCACAGCGCGAAGCCGGCGACCGCCAGCAGGACGGCGGGGCGGGTGCCGACCCGGTCCAGCCACCGCCCGGCGGGCAGCAGCAGGGCGACGACCGGCAGCTGGTAGCCGAGCACGGCCCACTGGGCCGCCCCGGCGGAGACCCCGAAGCTCCGGGCGATGTCGGCGAGCGCCAGGTTGACCACGTTCATGTCCAGCATCGCCACGAACGAGAGCAGTCCGGCCGCGATCACCAGGCTCCAGCGATCGCGGACCGCCTCCTGCGTCACCAACGCCTCTCCTCCCACCGCGCCCGCGTGTCCGGACGCCACCGGTCGGCGGCGTCCGGGACAGCAGTCGGATCCGGAGCGGGCGGAGTTCCCGAACACTTGGGGGAATCTCCGGGAAGGTGGGGACGGCCGGGCGGGCGGGCCGTAATTCAGTGGTCCCGGACGGGCCGGGGTCCCTACTGTGCGGAAATGGCCGACCTTGCAGAGCTCTACATCGCCGTCGACGTCGAGGCCGACGGGCCGATCCCGGGGCCGTACAGCATGATCTCCCTCGGGATGGCCGTCGTGGGCCGCCCCGACCTGTCCTTCTACACCGAACTGCGGCCGATCTCCGAGGAGTTCGTCCCGGCCGCGCTGGCCGTCTCCGGGCTCGACCGGGAGCGGCTGCTGCGCGAGGCGCCGACCGCCGAGGAGGCGATGGGGGCCGCGGCGCGCTGGGTGAACGGCCTGCGCCGCACCGGCCGCCCGGTCTTCCTCGCCGGGCCCGCCGTCTGGGACGGCATGTTCGTCCACTGGTACTTCCTGCGCTTCACCGGCCGCAGCCCGTTCGGCGCGACCGGTTCGGGGATCGACCTGCGCAGCTACTGGATGGGCCTGACCGGCGGCGAGTGGGTGGCGAGCCGCAAGGGCGTCATCAAGCACGCGCTGGGCCTCACCGGCGTCCCGCACACCCACCACGCCGGCGAGGACGCCCGCGAACTGGCCCTGGTCTTCGAGGCGGTGCTGGCGAGCCGGGGCGCCGCCGCGGCCGAGCCGACGGACGACCGGCCCTGCCGCCGCGCCGGGGCCGGCCACCGGTGGCGAACCGGCGGCCGGGCCCGGCGCGGGTCAGCAGGCGGTGGCGAGCGCCGGGGAGGCCGCGGCCTCGGCGGCCCGCAGCCGGGCTATCAGCTCCTCCCGGGCGCGGGCGACCCGGGAGCGGACGGTGCCCACCGGGCAGCCGGTGACCTGGGCGGCCTCGGCGTAGCTGAGCCCGGTGACCTGGGTGAGCACGAACGCCTCGCGGCGCTCGGCCGGGAGGTGGGCGAGCAGGTCGTCGAGGGCGATGCCGTCCTCGAACCCGGCCGCCGGGGGGCGGCTGTGGCGTTCCGCGGCCTCCTGCCAGTCGGGCAGGGCGGCGCAGCGCGGCCGGGCGGCGGCGCTGCGGTAGCGGTCGACGACGGTCCGGCGGGCGATGGAGAGCAGCCAGGTGCGGGCCGAGGAGCGCCCGGCGAACGCGGGCAGGGCGCGCAGCGCGCGCAGGAAGGTCTCCTGGGCGAGGTCGTCGGCGGACTGGGTGTCGGTCAGGTGGGCCACGAAGCGCCACACGTCGCGCTGGGTGGCCCGGACGAACGCCTCGATGTCGGCGGGCCGGCCGTGGCGCGCGGTGAGGGCGAGGGCGGTCAGCTGGGCGTCATCCACGGCGGCGGCCCCCGACCCGGGAGGCGCGCAGCGGTGCGGGGTGCGGGACGATAAGAGCATGAGATGCGCCCAGTTCCGTACCGCCCTCTCCGCCCGGCTCGACGGTGAACCGTCCGGTCTGCCGGAGCCGCGGCTGGATTCGCACCTCGCGCGGTGCGCGGGCTGCCGGGCCTGGCGGGCGGACGCCGAGCGGCTGCGCGGAGTGGCGGCGGCCGGGGGTCCTTCGGCCCAGTGGTCGGCGGACTTGTTCGCGCGGCTGCGCGAGGAGGGTGTGGCGGGGCATGGCACGTCCTGAGGGGATGCACAGGGCGCGGCGCCGTTGCGGACGGCGCCGCGGACGTCGGTAGGGCCTCCGTACGCCGCCGGGCGCACGGTGCCGGGCCCCGGGCGGGCGCGGTCGGTGGACCGGCGGCGCGCAGGGGCGACCTGCCCGTACCGGCGGTGGCCGGGTGCGGGCGCGTCAGCTGACCGCGGTCGCCGGCGGACCGCGCCGGACCAGGGCGTGCGAGAGCAGGACCATCCGCGGCAGCCGGGCGGGCCGGCCGCCCGTCCGGGGCTGCGCCGGGGGCTCGTGCACCGGTCGGACGGCCAGCGCGAGCAGGGGCAGCAGCGCCCCGGCCAGCACCCCGGCGAGGGCGCCGAGCAGGTCGGACAGCCGGGCCAGCGCCGCCTCGCCGCGCCACAGCAGCAGGGCGCAGGCGAGCGCCGACAGCAGGTGCGCGGCGAGCATCCCCGCGGACATGCCGTGGAGCGGACCGGACAGCCCGCCGGAGCCGGACGCCGCGTGGGCGGCCCCGTGTCCGCCGTGGTGCCCGCCGGCGGCGGGGACGGTCTCCGGGTCGAGGCCGGCCATCCGGGCCAGGTCGGCGGGGGCGAGCCCGGCCGGGGCGCGGTCGGGGTTGCAGAGCAGCAGCGAGGCCCAGTCGGGACCCGCCGCGGTACCGGCCCGCGCGGTGCCGGCCAGGGCGAAGAGCTGGTGCAGGGCGGTCTGGGTGACCGTCATCCAGCCGCCGATCAGCGCCAGTCCGCGGCGCTTGCCGGCCAGTAGCCAGGTCGGTGCCAGCGTCAGCGCGAACGCCCAGGCCAGCACCGGAGCGGAGACCCCGGACCCGGCCATGGAGACGTGCGCCGTGGCGGCCAGCGCCACACAGAGGGTGGCGAAGACCACGGCGCGCAGCGAGCGGATCCGGTCGGTCAACACGATGGCACTCATCGTCGCACTTGCGGCCGCCCCGTCGCGCCACCCCCTCGGTCATTGGCCGGTTCCGCACCGTGAGACCATGCCCGCCGGCCGCGCGCCGGGGGTGTTCGCGCCGGGTCGGCGGCGCCCGTCCGCGCTCCGTTCCGCCGTACCGTCAACCTGCTTAAGTCATATGGTCATTGCGGTTTGACAGCGGACCGGCCGGTGGCCGCTAAATGTGGGCACCCAGCAGGACAGGAGCCCCCGCCATGGCCACCGCGGCGCACCCCCTCACGGCCCCCGCCGACCTCGCCGACCCGGGCTTCTGGCGGCGGCCGGCCGCCGAACGGGCCGCCGCCTTCGCCGCCCTGCGCCGACTCCCCGGACCCGCCTTCGTCACCGAGCGCCCCGCCGCCGGCCGCCGCCCCGCCCGCGGCCACTACGCCCTCGTCCGGTACGCCGACGTGGTCGAGGCCGGCCGCACCCCCGCCGTCTTCCTCAGCGGCCCCGGCGTCACCACCCCCGAACCCGCCCGCTGGGTACGGCTGCTCTTCGGCGACTCCATGGTCAACCTCGACGACCCCCGGCACGCCCAGCTGCGCCGGATCGTCTCCCGGGCCTTCACCCCGCGCCTGATCGCCCGGGTCGAGGACGACATCCGGCAGGTCGCCGCCCGGCTCGTCGACCGGGTCGCCGCCGAGCGCCCCGCGGACTTCGTCACCGCCGTCGCCGCCGAACTGCCCTTCCAGGTCATCTGCAACATGATGGGGATCCCCGAGGAGCACCGCCCGGGCATCCTCGACCAGGTCAACCACGCCTCCGAGCACACCGGCGTCGCCCGCCGCCGGCTGCGCGTCCCCGGCCGCGGACTGCTGGCGCTGGCCCGGATGCAGGGCATGGTCGCCGAACTCGGCCGCGCACGCCGCCGCCGCCCCGCCGACGACCTGATCTCGGCCCTGGTCACCGCCGACGTCGACGGCCGCCGGCTCACCGGCCGTGAACTCGGCGCCTTCTTCTCCCTGCTGCTGGTCGCCGGCGTCGAGACCACCCGCAACGCCCTCGCCCACGGGCTGCACCTGCTCACCGTCCACCCGGAGCAGCGCGCCCTGCTGCTCGGCGACCTCGACCACCACCTGGCCGGCGCGGTCGACGAGATCGTCCGCCACTCCACCCCGATCATCCAGTTCCGCCGCACCCTGGCCGCCGACCACCGGATCGGCACCACGGACCTGCGGGCCGGCGACAAGGTGGTGCTCTACTTCGGCTCCGCCAACCGCGACGAGACCGTCTTCCCCGACCCGGACGCCTTCGACATCACCCGCAGCCCCAACCCCCACCTCGGCTACGGCGGCGGCGGACCGCACTACTGCCTCGGCGCCCACCTCGCCCGGCAGGAGATGAAGGTCCTCTACCGGGAGCTCCTCACCCGGCTGCCCGAGCTGCGCTCCGCCGGGGAGCCGGAGCTGGTCCCCTCCAGCTTCGACCACCGGGTGCGCTCGCTGCCCTTCACCTTCTGACCCGCCGCCCGGCTGCCCGCCGCCCCGCCACCCGCCGTTCGCCCCGGCGCCCCGGTGGACCGGAGCGATCGGGGGTCGTCGGGGGTGTCGGGGGGCGTCAGGGGCGGCAGGGGTGGCCGGGATCACGGAGAACCCGCCGGTCCCGGTAGCACAATGCGTCCATGACAGAGCGTTCGATCGACCGGCCCACCGCACACGCCTGGGCCGCCCTCGGCGGTCCCGCCGACCTGCCGGAACGGGTCGCCTTCGACGGCCCCGAAGCCGTCCTGCCCTCCCGGCTGCCCGTCCGCCGGCTCGCCCGCGCCACCGTCGCGGCCTGCTCCCTCGCCGCCGCGGAACTCGCCGCCCACCGCAACGGCGGCGACGTCCCGCCCGTCCGGATCGACCAGGGCGCCGTCGCCACCGCCTTCGTCAGCGAACGCCACCTGCGGATCGACGGCCGCGCCCCGGTCTCCTTCGCCCCGCACTCCGGCTTCTGGCAGGCCGCCGACGGCTGGGTGCGCACCCACGCCAACTACCCGCACCACCGCGAGCGCCTGCTCGCCACCCTCGGCCTGCCCGCCGGCGCCGGACCGGAGGAGCTCGCCGCCGCGCTGCGCGACCGGCCCGCCGAAGAGGTCCAGGAGCGCGCCTACGCCGCCGGGGCGCTGGCCGTCGCCGTCGCGCCCCCGGGCGAGGACCGGCTGCCGCTCGTCGAGACCGCCGTCGCCGACCCGGCCGCCGCCAGGACGCTGGGCCCCGCGGACCTCCCCGCCCGCGGCGTGCGGGTCCTCGACCTCACCCGGGTCATCGCCGGACCGGTCGCCACCCGCACCCTCGCCCTGCTCGGCGCCGATGTGCTGCGCATCGACCCGCCGCAGTACCCCGAGGCCGAGGACGCGCACGCCGACACCGGCTTCGGCAAGCGCTCCACCCGCCTCGACCTCGCCGACCCGGCCGACCGGGCCGCCTTCGAGGAACTCCTCGCCACCGCCGACGCCGTCGTCACCGGCTACCGGCCCGGCGCCCTCGACCGCCACGGCCTCGCCCCCGAGGCACTGCTCGAACGCCGCCCCGGCCTGGTCGTCGCCCAACTGCGCGCCTGGAACCGGAGCGGCCCGTGGGCCGACCGCCGGGGCTTCGACAGCCTGGTCCAGGCCGGCGTCGGCATCGCGGTGATCGAGGCCGCCGCCGACGGCCGCCCCGGCGCGCTGCCCGCCCAGGCCCTCGACCACGGCACCGGCTACCTGATCGCGGCCGGCGTCCTGCGCGCCCTCACCGAGCAGCGCACCACCCGCCCCGGCGGCCGCCTCCTGCGGTACTCGCTGGCCGGCACCGCCGCCTGGCTGATGCACGGCATCGGGCCCGCCGACCCGCCCGGGGCCGAGCCGTACGACCCGGCCCGCTGGATCACCGGGACGGACTCGCCGTACGGACGGCTGCGCCACGCACGGCCGCCGGTCTCCTACCTGGGCGCGCCGACCGACTGGTCCCGCCCGCCCGGCCGCTGGGGCACCGACGCGGCCCGCTGGCTCTGAGGCCCGCCGCGCCGCGCCCGCCCCGCGGTTCGGACGTCCGGGGTGGCGGACGTCCGGGGCTCAGACGTCCGCGGGCAGGCGCTCGGCGCGGCTGCGGACGCCGAAGGCCGTCGCGATCTCGACCACGCCGAGAATCAGCAGCCAGCACCCGGCCAGGACGGTCAGCGCGGTGATCGAGCCGACCGGCCAGACCATCAGCAGCACCCCGGCCAGGGTGTTGGCCGCGCCCGCGAACGCGTGCCAGCCGCGGGCGGGCATGTCGTGGTCGGAGGCCGCGGCGGCGATCTGGGTGATGCCCCGGAACAGCCAGCCGATGCCGATCCAGATGGCCAGGAGCAGCACGGACTGCGCCGCGCTGCGGAAGCAGAGCAGGCCCAGCAGCACGCAGACGGCGCCGCTGATGAAGGCGAGCACCCGCAGCGCGGTGGAGGTGTGGGTGCCGAAGGCGGCGACCAGCTGGACGATGCCGATGACCAGCAGGTAGAGGCCGAACAGCACGCCCACCACCATGAGCGTCTGCTTCGGCCAGACGAAGACGACCACCCCGAGGGCCAGCGAGACGAGTCCGGCGACCAGCAGGACCTGCCAGGCGGCCTTGGCGAGCAGTCCGAGCGGGCCGGGCCCGCCGGTCGGGGGGACGGGGGAGGGGAGCGGTGCGACCACGGCGGCGTACTCCTGACGGGCGGACGGCACGGGACGCCTTCATGGTCCGCAGCGCACCGGCCGGGCCGCCTGCGGAGGGCACCCGTCCGGGCTACCCGGTTACATCGCGGACCCGGGTAGCCCGGAGGGCCCGGCCACGCCGCGGGCCCGGCCCCCGTGCGGGGAACCGGGCCCGCGGGCGGCACGGTCAGCGGTGGCCGAAGGACGGCGGGCGCTTCTCGGCGAAGGCCGCCATGCCCTCCTTCTGGTCGGCGGTGGCGAACAGCGCGTGGAACAGCCGCCGCTCGAACCGCACGCCCTCGGAGAGGGTGGTCTCGAAGGCGCGGTTGACGCTCTCCTTCATCATCACGGCGGCCGGGGCCGACATCGCGGCGACCGTCTCGGCGGTGGCGAGCGCCTCGGCGAGCAGCTGGTCGGCCGGGACGACCCGGGAGACCAGGCCGGCCCGCTCGGCCTCCTCGGCGCCCATCATCCGGCCGGTCAGGCACAGCTCCATCGCCTTGGCCTTGCCGATCGCCCGGGTCAGCCGCTGCGAGCCGCCGATGCCCGGGATGACGCCGAGCTTGATCTCCGGCTGGCCGAACTTCGCGGTGTCCGCGGCCAGCAGGATGTCGCAGAGCATCGCCAGCTCGCAGCCGCCGCCCAGCGCGAAGCCGGCCACCGCCGCGATCACCGGCTTGCGGAGCCGGCCGAGCTCGTCCCAGGGGCCCAGCCAGTCGTCCAGGTAGACGCCCGGGAACTCGTTGCCCTGCATCTCCTTGATGTCGGCGCCGGCGGCGAAGGCCTTCTCGGACCCGGTGATCACCAGACAGCCGATCCCCGGATCGCGGTCGAAGTCCTGCGCCGCGGCGACGACCTCGTTCATCAGCTCGGTGTTGAGGGCGTTGAGCGCCTTCGGCCGGTTGAGCGTGATCAGCCCGACCCGCCCCTTGCGCTCCACCAGGATGGTCTCGTAGGTCCCGCTCTCGGTCATCGCCGTTGACTCCCATTCGCTGCTCGACGGCACACTGACGGTGCATACGATCGCCGACCCGCGCCGCGGGCGCCAGTCTCGCCAGGCGAGACGGTGGTCACGCGAGCCGCAGCTCGTCGTCCGGGCGCGGGGCGAAGAAGCGGGCGACCTCGTCCGCGCCGACCGCGGCCAGGGCGGCCGGGCTCCAGCGCGGGTCGCGGTCCTTGTCGACGACCTGGGCGCGGATGCCCTCGACCAGGTCGTGGGTGGTCAGCGCGGTCGCGGAGATGCGGTACTCCTGCTCCAGGGCGGCCTCCAGCCCGGCCAGCCCGCGGGCCCGGCGCAGGGCGGCCAGGGTGACCTTGACGGCCGTCGGGGAGTTGCCGAGCACCTGCTCGGCGGCCTCCTTGGCGGCGGGCGCGCCGACCGCCAGCAGGCGCTCGACGATCTCCTCCGCGCTGTCGGCGGCGTAGCAGGCGTCGATCCAGTCGCGCTCCGCGGCGAGCGGGGCGGCCGGCGCCTGCTCGGAGTACCCGGCGACGGTGGCGGCCGGGTCGCCGCCGTCGGCCAGCGCGGCCAGCAGGGCGGGTAGCGCGGCGGACGGGACGAAGTGGTCGGCGAAGCCGCAGAGCAGGGCGTCACCGGCGGTCATCGAACCCGAGGTGAGGCCCAGGTGGGTGCCCAGCTCGCCGGGGGCGCGGGCCAGCAGCAGGGTGCCGCCGACGTCCGGCACCAGGCCGATCCGGGTCTCGGGCATGGCGACCACCGACCGCTCGGTGACGATCCGGACGCCGCCGTGCGCGGAGAGGCCGACCCCGCCGCCCATGGTGATGCCGTCCATCACCGCGACGTACGGCTTCGGGTACCGGCCGATCAGCGCGTTCAGCCGGTACTCGGCGCGGAGGAACGCCCGGGCTTCGGCGCCGCCCGCCTGCGCGTCGCGGTGGAACAGCCGGATGTCGGCGCCCGCGCACAGTCCGCGCTCCCCGGCGCCGGTCAGCACCACGGCGGTGACCGCGCCGTCCGAGGCCCACGCCTCCAGGGCCGACCGCACGGCGGTGATCATGCCGGGCGTCAGCGCGTTGAGGGCCCGCGGCCGGTCGAGCACGATCCGTCCGACCGCGCCGTCCGTGAAGACCTGCACCTCTGCCACCGCTGCGCCCATGGGCCCGCTCCCCTTCGTCGTCGTCGCTGCCCCGACCTTAGACCGACCGGCAATTGGCGTGCGGCGGGACGGGTGGGTGCGGGCCCCGGGTCGCGCGGGCTACGGCACGACCCGCCCGGTCACCTCGCCGAAGCCGACCACCGTGCCGTCCGGGCCGGGGGCGGTGGCGGTGATGGTCACCTCGTCGCCGTCCTCCAGGAAGGTGCGGGTGCTGCCGTCGGCCAGCTTGACGGGCTCCTCGCCGTTCCAGGTGAGCTCGATCAGGGCGCCGCGGGTGTCCGCCGCGGGGCCGCTGACGGTGCCGGAGGCGAACAGGTCGCCGGTGCGCAGCGAGGCGCCGTTGACGGTCATGTGGGTGAGCTGCTGGGCGGCCGTCCAGTACATGGAGGCGAACGGCGGCCGGGAGACCGGGTGGCCGTTCAGGCGGACCTCCATCGCCAGGTCGAGGCCCCACGGTTCGCCGCCGCGGTCGTCGAGGTAGGGGAGCGGTTCGACGTCGCGGGCGGGCGGGGCGACCCGGGCGTGCTCCAGGGCGTCCAGCGGCACGATCCACGGGGAGACCGAGGTGGCGAAGGACTTGCCGAGGAAGGGGCCGAGCGGCACGTACTCCCAGGCCTGGATGTCGCGGGCGGACCAGTCGTTGACCAGGCAGACGCCGAAGACGTGCTCGCGGAAGCGGTCCAGCGGCACCGGCGAGCCCAGCTCGGACGGCGCGCCGACGACGAAGCCGACCTCGGCCTCGATGTCCAGCCGCCGGGTGGGGCCGAAGGAGGGCACCGCGTCGGCGGGCGCCTTGCGCTGGCCCTGCGGGCGCACGACCGGGGTGCCGGAGACCACGACGGTGCCGGCCCGGCCGTGGTAGCCGATCGGCAGGTGCTTCCAGTTGGGGGTGAGCGGGTCCGAGCCGGGGCGGAAGATCCGGCCCAGGTTGGAGGCGTGGTGCTCGGAGGCGTAGAAGTCGACGTAGTCGGCGACCTCGAACGGCAGGTGCAGCTCGACCTCGGCCAGCGGCAGCAGCAGCGGCGTCAGGGCGTCCCGGCGGGTCTCGTCGGTGAGCCAGCGGACCAGCGAGGTGCGCACCCCGGTCCAGGTCGAACGGCCCGCGGCCAGCAGCGGGTTGAGGCTGTCCGCGTCGAGCAGCACGGAGGGCGCCCCGGCGGCGCGGGCGGCGGCGCCGGCGTCCAGCACGAAGTCCCCGACGCGCACGCCGATCCGGCGCCGGCCCGGTCGGTCGCCGGCCGTGAAGACGCCGTACGGCAGGTTGTGGACGCCGAACGGCGAGTCGTTCGCGGGCGCGAACCAGCTGCGGGGGGTGCTCAACGGTCCTCCTGGGGCGGTGGGTCGAACGACAGCAGGCCGAGCGCGGCCAGGTCGTCCAGGGGTTCGGCGATGCTGCAGGTGCCGAACGCGGTGAACGAGTTGCGGATCACCGTGATCCGGTGGTCGGTCAGTTCCCGGACGGTCTTGGCGAGCACCTCGCCGGAGCGCTCGGCGAGCAGGTCGGCGGCGGCGGCCGGGTCGGTCTCCTGGGCGGCCAGCAGCACGTTGAGGAAGCCGTGGTGCTCGAAGCCGGTGACCGGGTCGGTGTGCCGGACGGCGTGGTGCAGTCCGGCGGTGCACTTGTACGGCAGGCCCCGCTGCGCGCAGCCGGTGAGGAGGGCGGCGAGCTCGGCCTCGTCCGGGAAGGCGCCCGCGACGACGCCCCCGGTGCGGAACTTGGCCCGGTAGGGGCTGTCCACCAGGGCGTCCAGGACCTCGTCCAGCCCGTCGCCGCGCAGCAGTTCGCGCGGCACCTCGACGGCGGCCGGGACGTCCGGCGGCAGCAGCAGGTCGAGGGCGGCGACGGCCTCGGCGACGTCGGTGGCGGCGATCTCGACCCCGGCGACCTCGAAGGGCGCGGCGTCGGCGAGGGCCGGGCCGAGCTCGGCGCTGCCCCCCGGCAGCACCAGCCCGACCCGCAGGCCCGCGGACCCGGGGACGGCGGCCAGCTCGGTCAGCCGGCCCGCCCCGCAGAGGAACGGGCCGACGGCGTCGGCGTACCGGGCGCCGCGGTGCGCGCGGTGGGCGGGGACGGCCTCGGCGACCGGCAGGTTGCCGGGCGGGAAGACCGCCGCGTCGTCGAACAGGCCGCGGAACAGTGCCGGGATGCTCATCGGCCCGGCCCCCGGCCCGACCAGGTCCAGGCGTAGTTCGGGTCCTCGCTCGCCCGGCCGCCCTCGCCCAGCTCCAGCGGGCGGAAGGTGTCGACCATGACGGCGAGTTCGTCGAAGAACTCGACGCCGATGGAGCGCTCGTACGCGCCCGGCTGGGGGCCGTGGGTGTGGCCGCCGGGGTGCAGCGAGATGGAGCCCTGGCCGATGCCGGAGCCCTTGCGGGCCGCGTAGTCGCCGCCGCAGTAGAACATGACCTCGTCGCTGTCCACGTTGGAGTGGTAGTACGGCACCGGGATGGACAGCGGGTGGTAGTCCACCTTGCGGGGCACGAAGTTGCAGATGACGAAGTTGTGGCCCTCGAAGACCTGGTGGGCCGGCGGCGGCTGGTGGATCCGGCCGGTGATCGGCTCGTAGTCGGCGATGTTGAGGACGTAGGGGTAGAGGCAGCCGTCCCAGCCGACCACGTCGAACGGGTGGTGCGGGACGGTGTAGCGGGTGCCCGCGATGCCGTTCGGGCCGCGGTGCTTCACCAGGACGTCGACGTCCCCGCCGTCGACCAGCAGCGGCTCCGAGGGGGCGCGCAGGTCCCGCTCGCAGTAGGGCGCGTGCTCCAGCAGCTGGCCGTACTTGGAGAGGAAGCGCTTGACCGGGGTGATGTGGCTGTTCGCCTCGATGCAGTAGGCGCGCAGCGGCTCGTCCCCGGCCGGCACCCAGCGGTGGGTGGTGGCCCGCGGGATGATCACGTAGTCGCCCGGGCCGACCTCCAGCGCGCCGAACACCGTCTCGACGGTGCCGGAGCCGGACTCGACGTAGACGCACTCGTCGCCCAGGCCGTTGCGGTACAGCTCGCTGGGGGCCCCGGCGGCGACGTACGAGATCCGCACGTCGCCGTTGCCGAGGACCAGCCGGCGGCCGGCGACGACGTCCGCGGACTTCCACTCCTGGCCGGCGAACAGGTCGTGCAGCTTGAGGTGGCGGGGGAGCAGGGGGTGGTTGGGCACCAGCGACTGGTCGGGCAGCTCCCACGGCACGGCGTTCACGACGGCCGACGGGATGCCCCGGTGGTAGAGCAGCGAGGAGTCCGAGGAGAACCCCTCCTCACCCATCAACTCCTCGTAGTACAGCCCGCCCTCGGGCGTGCGGTGCTGCGTGTGCCGCTTGGGCGGGATGCTGCCCAGCTGCCGGTAGTACGCCATCGTCCCTGCTCCTCCCAGACCCGTCCGTTGCTCAGAGGTTGCCGCGGGCGTCCTGCTCGCGCTCGATGGCCTCGAAGAGCGCCTTGAAGTTGCCCTTCCCGAAGCCCAGCGAACCGTGCCGCTCGATGAACTCGTAGAAGACGGTCGGGCGGTCGCCGATCGGCTTGGTGAAGATCTGCAGCAGGTAGCCGTCCTCGTCGCGGTCGACCAGGATGCCGCGCTTCTTCAGCTCCTCGATCGGCACCCGGACCTTGCCGATCCGCTCGCGCAGCTCGGGGTCGTCGTAGTACGAGTCGGGGGTGTTGAGGAACTCCACGCCGCGCGAGCGCAGCACGTCGACGGTGGTGAGGATGTCGTTGGTGGCGAGCGCCATGTGCTGGCAGCCGGGGCCGGTGTAGAACTCCAGGTACTCGTCGATCTGGGACTTCTTCTTGGCGATGGCCGGCTCGTTGAGCGGGAACTTCACCCGGTGGTTGCCGCTGGCGACGACCTTGGACATCAGCGCGGAGTAGTCGGTGGCGATGTCGTCGCCGACGAACTCGGCCATGTTCACGAAGCCCATGACGCGGTTGTAGAACGAGACCCACTCGTTCATCCGGCCCAGCTCGACGTTGCCGACCGCGTGGTCCAGCGCCTGGAAGAGCCGCTTCGGGGCGCCCTCGGGGCGGACCACCTTGGACTCGGCGACGACGAAGCCCGGCAGGTAGGGGCCGTGGTAGCGGGACCGGTCGATCAGGGTGTGCCGGGTCTCGCCGTAGGTGGCGATCGCGGCGCGGCGCACGGTGCCGTGCTCGTCGGAGACGTCGTTCGGCTCCTCCAGCACGGTGGCGCCGGTGGCGCGGGCGTGCGCGATGCACTTGTCGACGTCCGGGACCTCCAGGGCCAGGTCGACGACGCCGTCGCCGTGGCGGCGGTGGTGGTCCAGCAGCGGGCTGTCCGGCAGCACACCGCCCTTGATCACGAAGCGGCAGGAGCCGGAGCGCAGCACGTACGCCTTGCGGTCGCGGCGGCCGGTCTCCGGGCCGGAGTAGGCGACCAGCTCCATGCCGAAGACGACCTGGTAGAACTGCGCCGTCTGGGTGGCGTTGCCGACCACGAACACGACCGCGTCCTGCGCGGTGACCGGGAACGGGTCCGTCGCGGGGTCGTGCTCGACGAGGCCGACGAGGCGGCGCAGCTGCTCGGCGTCGAGACCGGCCTCGCGCTCCTCGGGGGTGAGCTCAAGGGCGTGGGTCTGCGGGGTCATCGGTCGTTCCTCCACGTTGAGGCATTCCGCTGGGGGCTGGCGCTCCGCAGGGGGTGGGCGGTGCGGCTGAGCGCTGAGCTTGCTCCTGTCCGGGGGGTTGGGCAACAGGTCGGAATTCCACTGTTCAATGTGTACAAGGTGATCAGAAAATCGGGTCTGCCACTGCGCAATCTGCTAGGCGTGGCGCGGCGGTTTCACGAAGTCTGTGTCAGCGGTCCGCGCGCCGCCGGACGCAGGTGTCCGGTGAACCACTCCCCGGCCAGCCCGGCGACCCGGTCCAGCGTCCCGGGCTCCTCGAACAGGTGCCCGGCGTTCGGGACGAGCACCAGCTCACTCTCGCAGCGGAGCCGCGTCCGCGCCCGCCGGTTCAGGTCGATCACCGTGCTGTCCCGGGCCCCGACGATCAGCAGGGTCGGCGCCGTCACCCCGGCCAGCGCCGGGCCCGCCAGGTCCGGCCGCCCGCCCCGGGACACCACCGCGCCCACCCCGGTACCGAGCCGGGCCGCCGCCCAGAGCGCCGCGGCGGCCCCGGTGCTGGCCCCGAACAGGCCCAGCGGCAGCCCGGCCGTCTCCGCGAAGCCGGCCGCCCCGGGCGGCCCGCCGGCCCGCTCGGCCACTGCGGTCAGCCGGGCGCCCAGCAGCTCCACGTCGAAGACGTTGCGCCGGTCCGCCTCCTCCGCGTCCGTCAGCAGGTCGAACAGCAGCGTCGCCAGCCCCGCCCGGTTCAGCTCCGCGGCCACCTGCCGGTTGCGCGGGCTGTGCCGCCCACTGCCGCTGCCGTGTGCGAACACCACCACCCCCGACGGCCCGGCCGGCACCGTCAGCCGACCCGCCAGCCGTACGCCGCCGGCCGCGACCACCACCTCGCGGTCGGCTGCCACGGCCGGACGGCCGGCGCCGCGGGCGTGCGCGAGGTGGCGCAGCACCTCCTCGTCGCCGGTCTGCGAGAAGTCCGCGTAGAACTCGCCGATCGCGAAGAACGGCGACGGCGTGCCCACGCAGACCAGCTCGTCCGCGACGCCGGCCAGCCGCGCCGTCCAGTCCGGGGGCGCCACCGGAACCGCCAGCACAACCCGGGCCGCCCCCCGGGCCCGGACGATCAGGCAGGCCGCGCGCGCCGTCGACCCGGTGGCGATGCCGTCGTCGACCACCACCACGGTGCGCCCGCGCAGGTCGGCCGGCGGCCGGCCGCCCCGGTAGCGCCGGGCACGCCGGGCCAGCTCGGCCCGCTCCCTGGCCTCCACCTCGGCCAGCTGCGTCGGTGCGACCCCGGCCGCCCGCACCACCTCGTCGTTGAGCACCCGCACGCCGTCCTCGCCGATCGCCCCCATGCCCAGCTCCGGCTGGTACGGCACCCCGAGCTTGCGGATCACGCAGATGTCCAGCGGGGCCCCGAGCGCGGCGGCCACCTCGGCCGCCACCGGCACCCCGCCCCGGGGCAGCGCCACCACCAGCGGATCCGTGCCGGCCAGGTGGCCCAGGCGGGCAGCGAGCCGCCGACCGGCTTCCGTGCGGTCGGCGAAGTACGTACCGGTGGCATCCATGGCCGCGGCCTCCGGGCTGGACGGGCGGGCCCCGAGTTCCACGGTACGTCGCGGCCCCGTGCGGGCGGGCGCCCGCCGGTCCCGGGCGGCCCGGGCACGGCGTCGGGAACGGCCCCGGGACGGCAGCGGCGCGGCCCCGGGACGGCCCTGGTACGGCCCCGGGACGCGGGCGCTGCGGCGGCGGGAGCGGAACGGGACCCGCGGCCCGTGCGGCCGGGACGGCGGGCGGCGGACGGTGGAGACCGGAAGCCGGCCCCTCGGCACCGAGGGGCCGCCGAACGAAGCGACTGGGAGGCACCGGCCATGACCGGCACCGTCATCACCGATCTCCGCCGGCGCGGGGCCGTCGACCCCGGCCGGGTGCTGACCGGACCCCTGCGCGGCGTCGGCCTCCAGCGGCTGGAGGCCGGCAGCAGCACCGAGGTCACCGCCGACGAGGTCGAGCACGCGCTGTACGTCACCGCGGGCACCGGCACCGCGGACGCGCCCGACATGCTCGTCCCGCTGGTCGAGGGCACCGGCCTGACCCTGCCCCTCGGCACCCGGACCGTCCTGACGGCGGGGCCCGACGGGATCGAGTACTTCCACGCCGTCCTCACCGTCCCGGGGAGCACCCCCCGGACCGAGCAGGAAGGAGGCGAACCGGAATGATCGTCACCACCGACTCCGGCTCCGCCACCGTCGTCCTGGGCCCCGACGGCGCCCGGGTCCGCGTCCGCGGCCTGGCCCGCCGGGAGATGCTCGCCAGCGACTGCGAGTCCTTCGACCACCTGCGGCTCAGCCCCGGCGCCCGGCACGCCGCCACCGGCCGCCCCGACGCCGAAACCGTCTGGTACGTCCTGCGCGGCCCCCTGCTGTTCGGACCGGACGCCGACTGCCCCGAGCACCTGGCCGCCGCCGGCGACCTGCTGCTCGCCCGGCGCGGCTGCCCGCTCGCCCTGCAGGCAGGCCCGCTCGGCGCCGAGGTGCTCCGGCTCACCCTCGCCGCCCGGCGCCGCGGCCTCCCGCCGCGCCGCCCCGCGCCCGCCCGGACGCGTCCGTGACGACGCGCCCGCCCGGACGCCCCCGTGCGGC